>JASLGD010000554.1 GCA_030150305.1 Caldimonas sp.
GGCCGAATGCGGCGCGCGCGCCGGCGTCGGCGGCGGCGTCGTGCAGCGGCGAGTGCTGGTGCCAGCGCGCGCGCGGCAGCTGCTCGAGCCAGCGCGCGAGCTGCGCGCGCAGCGTCGGCGAGGTGATCGGGCCCGTGAGGACGCGCAGGCCGGCGCCGCCGTCGGCGCGCAAGCGCGCGGCACGGCTGCGCCACGTCGTCTCGAACGCCTCCCAGCTCGACGTCGCGGCCGGCGGCGCGGCGTCGCCGTCGTGCGGCATGCCCAGCCGTTGCAGCACCGCGCTCGAACGATCGGGATCCCAGAGGTCGAGGACCGACGCCTGCGCGAACACGTCGGTCGCGCCGAGGCTCGACGGGTGCAGCGGATTGCCCTCGATCTTGATCGGCCGCCCCTGCTGCGTGCCGACGCGAACGCCGAGCGCATGGCCGTCGCGAACGAACGCGCTGGCGTAGTAGAGCGGGCGCTCGCCGGGCGCGTCTTCGCGCAGGCCGACGGCGGGATAGATGCGCTCGCGCGGCGGCCGGGTGCACGCGCCCGACGCGAGCGCGAGCGACGCCGCCATCACGCCGAGCGCGCGGCGCCGCGTCAGCGCGACGGTCGCGCCCGGCTGGAAGCGCAACGGTTCGCCGTCGACGTGGTCGTGCATGTCGCGTGGCCTCAGCGGTGGCACGTCGAGCAATCGGTGAGCCGGCGCGTGCTCTCGACGTGCAGCGCGGCGGCGAGGCGGCGGCCTTCGTCGCCGCCGGGCGCGACGCTGTTCATGTCGAACACCTGGCTCGGCGGCCGCAGATGCGGCGCGGGATCGCGGTGGCAATCGAGGCACCACTGCATCTGCAGCGGCTGCGCGCGCCACGTCAGCGCCATCTGGTCGACGCGTCCGTGGCACTCGACGCAGCCGACCCCCTTGGCGACGTGCACGCTGTGGTCGAAGTAGACGAAGTCGGGCAGATCGTGGACGCGCTGCCACGCGATCGGCTTGCCGCTCCTCGCGCTCTCGTGCAGCGGCTGCAGGACCCCGGCGTCGCGATAGAGCTGCGAGTGGCAGGTCAGGCAGACGTGCGTCGAGGGCAGCCCGGCGTGGCGGCTCGTCTCGACCGTCGTGTGGCAGTAGCGGCAGTCGATGCCGTCGTCGCCGACGTGGTGCTTGTGGCTGAACGGGATCGGCTGCTCGAGCGGCTCGCCGAGCGCCTGCACCCAGTGCTCGCGCCAGATGCCGCCGGCGACGACGACGGCGACGACGGCGCATCCGAAGCCCGCGAGCGCGAGCTTGACGACCAGCGCGCCGCGCCGCGAGAAGACCTGCGGCATGCGAAGACGTCCTCAGGGAGGGGCGCTCGTCGCCGTCGATGCGCTCGTTGCGCTTGGTGCGCTCGTCGCTGCAGGCGCGCTTGCAGCTGCGCTGTCTGCTGCGCGTGCGCTTTGTGCTGCCGATGCGCTCTCCGCCGCAGGTGCGCTGGCCGCCGGCGCCGTGCGCCCCGCGGCCGCGGTGCCGTTGTCCGAGCTGAGCGTGTCGGCCGGCGCCCACGTCAGCGGGCCGGGGCGGCTCAGCGTCGTCGGATGCGCGACGTCGGCAGCGGTCGGCCCGAAGTGCAGCTTGGCGCGCAGCGTCGCGACGTCGTCGGCCGACACCGCCGCGGCCTCGTTGCCCCAGGCGTTGCGCGCATAGGTCGCGACGGCAGCGATCTGCCCGTCGTCGAGCTTCCAGTAGAACGCTGGCATCGACAGCGGCGTCGGCGTGCGCGCGGTCGGCACGTGCTGGGCGCCCGCGAGGATGTAGTGCAGCACCGTCGTCGCGTTCGTCTGCTGCACGTTGGCGCTGCCCCGGACCGGCGGGAAGTAGCGCGGCACCCCCGAGCCGTCCATGCGGTGGCACGCCGAGCACGCGTCTTCCCAGATCGCCTTCCCTTCCTGCATCACCGCGTCGGCGGGCTTGGCGACGTGCGCATCGGGCGACGGCGGCCGATCGCCGAGATAGGCAGCGAGCGCGGCGCGGTCGGCGTCGCTCATCTGCGAGGTCGAGAACGCGACGACCTCGCCCATCTCGGCGACGGCCGAGCTGTGGCCGTTCAGTCCCTCGCCGAGGAACGCGAGCAGCGCGTCGTGGTCCCAGGCGCCGATGCCGGTGCGGCGATTCGGCGTGATGTCGGGCGCGAACCACTCGCCGAACGCGCCGCCGCGGTACGCCTCGTCCTTCTTCGGCGCGCCGAGCATGTTCTTCGGCGTGTGGCAGGCCTGGCAGTGACCGAGGCCTTCGGCGAGGTACGCGCCGCGGTTCCACGTGGCCGACTTGTCGCCGTTCGGCTTGTACGGCCCGCGGTCGAGGAACATCCAGTTCCACACGGCCGTCAGGGCGCGGATGTTGAACGGGAAGTGCAGCTGGTTGCGGTCGACCTGGTGCGACACCGGGGCGAGCGTGCGCAGGTACGCGAAGATCGCGTCCGAGTCCTCGCGCGTGACGTTCGTGTAGTAGTTGTACGGAAACGCCGGGAACAGGTGCTCGCCGTCGTCGTCGATGCCTTCGTGCAGCGCACGGTAGAAGGTGTCGGGCGTGTAGTGGCCGATGCCGGTCGCGTCGTCGGGGGTGAGGTTCGCCGAGAGCACGGTGCCGAACGGCGTCTCGAC
>JASLGD010000191.1 GCA_030150305.1 Caldimonas sp.
TGCACGAGCTCAAGCTCATCGTCGACCTCATCTACGAGGGCGGCATCGCGAACATGAACTACTCGATCTCGAACAACGCCGAGTACGGCGAGTACGTGAGCGGGCCGAAGGTGATCGACGAGCACACGCGCGCGCGCATGAAGGCGATGCTGCGCGACATCCAGACCGGCGAGTACGCGAAGAGCTTCATCATCGAGAACCGCGCCGGCGCGCCGACGCTGATGAGCAAGCGGCGGCTGTCCGCCGAGCTGCCGATCGAGGTCGTCGGCGAGAAGCTGCGGGCCATGATGCCGTGGATCAAGAAGAACCGCCTGGTCGACCAGTCGCGCAACTGAGGCCCGTGCCGGTGGCCGAGCCGACGCTTGCCGTCGCTGCGGGAGACAGCGAGGCGGGCGAGCTCGAGCTGCCGCCGCGGCGGCGCAGGAAGGGCATCTACATCCTGCCCAACCTGTTCACGCTGGGCGCGCTCTTCGGCGGCTTCTACGCCGTCGTGATGGCGATGAACGGGAGGTTCGAGAACGCCTCCTACGGCGTCTTCGCCGCGATGGTCCTCGACAGCCTCGATGGCCGCGTCGCGCGCATGACGAACACGCAGAGCGTCTTCGGCGAGCACATGGACTCGCTCTCAGACATGGTCTCGTTCGGCGCCGCGCCGGCGCTGGTCGCCTACGAGTGGTCGCTGCGCGGGCTCGGCAAGGCGGGCTGGATCGCGGCGTTCGTCTACTGCTCGTGCGCGGCGCTTCGCCTCGCCCGCTTCAACACCAACGTCGGTGTCGTCGACAAGCGGTTCTTCCAGGGCCTGCCGAGCCCCGCCGCCGCTGCGCTCGTCATGGGCTTCATCTGGCTGATGGACAACGCCGGGTTCACCGGGATCGAGGAAGGGCCGTGGCTCGGCTGGGTGACGTTCGCCTTCACCCTGTACGCCGGGCTGACCATGGTCACCAACGTGCCGTTCTACAGCTTCAAGGACCTGAGCATGCGCCGCTCGGTGCCGTTCGTCGTCATCGTCGCGCTCGCGCTCGCCATCGCGGCGATCAACATCCATGTGCCGGGCACCCTGTTCGGCCTCTTCGTCGCCTACGGCGTCTCGGGCTACGGCATGTATGCCTGGAAGAAGATGAAGGGCAAGCCGGTGAGCGTGATTGCAACGTCGACCGACGAGCCCGACGAGCAAGGCTTGCACCGCTGACGAGCTGTGCGCTATATTGGTTCCGTGACGTCGCGAATCCTGTCCGTTCGAGAAGCCCTCCGGGCTTCGGCGCTGTTCCTCCTTCTTCGACCATCCAGGGCTCGCTGAACGACCTCGTCCCCACGTCTCGTCAAACGGCCCGCTTGCAAACGCAGCGGGCCGTGTCGTTTTTGGACCCACGAAAGAACGCCATGACCGACCGCCTGATCATCTTCGACACCACGTTGCGCGACGGCGAGCAATCGCCCGGCGCCTCGATGACCAAGGACGAGAAGCTGCGCATCGCGCGCCAGCTCGAGCGGCTCAAGGTCGACGTCATCGAGGCCGGCTTCGCGGCGTCGTCGAACGGCGACTTCGAGGCGGTGAAGGCGATCGCGCAGGCGGTCCGGGGCTCGACCGTGTGCTCGCTCGCGCGCGCCAACGACCGCGACATCACGCGCGCGGCCGATGCGCTCAGGGGCGGCGAGTCGACGCGCATCCACATCTTTCTCGCGACGAGCGACCTGCACATGGAAAAGAAGCTGCGCATGACGCGCGAGCAGGTGTTCGAGCAGGCGAGGCTGTCGGTCCGCTTCGCGCGCAACCTGAGCGGCGACGTCGAGTTCTCGCCCGAGGACGGCTACCGGTCCGACCCGGCGTTCCTCTATCGCGTCCTCGAGGCGGTGATTGCCGAGGGCGCGACGACGATCAACATCCCCGACACCGTCGGCTACGCGATCCCCGAGCTCTACGGCGAGTTCATCGCCGACCTGCGCCGCAAGATCCCGAACTCGGACAAGGCGGTCTGGTCGGTGCATTGCCACAACGATCTCGGCATGGCGGTCGCCAACTCGCTCGCCGGCGTCAAGATCGGCGGCGCGCGCCAGGTCGAGTGCACGATCAACGGCCTCGGCGAGCGCGCCGGCAATTGCTCGCTCGAGGAAGTCGTGATGGCGACCAAGACGCGCAAGGACTACTTCGGGCTCGAGGTCGGCGTCGACGCGTCGCAGATCGTTCCGGCGTCGCGCCTCGTCGCGCAGACGACCGGCTTCGTCGTCCAGCCGAACAAGGCGGTGGTCGGCGCCAACGCGTTCGCCCACGCCTCCGGCATCCATCAGGACGGCGTGCTGAAGGCGCGCGACACCTACGAGATCATGCGCGCCGAGGACGTCGGCTGGTCGGCGAACAAGATCGTCCTCGGCAAGCTCTCGGGGCGCAACGCGTTCAAGCAGCGGCTGAAGGAGCTCGGCATCGAGATGGAGTCCGAGGCCGATGTGAATTCGGCGTTCGCGCGCTTCAAGGAGCTCGCCGACCGCAAGAGCGAAATCTTCGACGAGGACATCATCGCGCTGGCGATGGAGGGCGCCGTCGCGGCTGAGCGCGAGCACTACCGGTTCATCGGCCTGTCGCAGCATTCGCAGACGGGTGAGCGGCCGGAGGCGATCGTCACGTTCGCTGCCGGCGACGTCGAGCATCGGGCGACGAGCGATGGCGACGGGCCGGTCGACGCCAGCCTCAAGGCGATCGAGTCCAGGGTCGCGAGCGGCGCCGAGATGCTGCTCTATTCGGTGAACGCGATCACCTCCGGCAGCACCGAGTCGCAGGGCGAAGTGACGGTGCGGCTGCAGCAGGGCGGGCGCGTCGTCAACGGCGTCGGCGCCGATCCGGACATCATCGTCGCGTCAGCCAAAGCCTACCTTGCCGCGTTGAACAAGCTCCACAGCAAGACCGAGCGGGTCGCGGCGCAGGGCTGAGGCGGCCGGGGGCTTCGCGAAAGCGGCCTTTCCGTGGCTTCGGTCTCACTTTAGGAAAAACGCGCAAGTTTTTGATCTTGTGCGTTTTTCCGGGTGCACCTAGACTCGCGCCCGTGCCCACGAGGACCGCTTTGCCGCCGATGATCTCCAAGCTCCCTTTCGCGACCCTCGCGCTCGCGTTCGCCGTTGCCTGCAGCGCCGCCCAGCCCAACGAGGCCGGCTCTGCCAAGACCGGCGCCCAGGCCGAGCGCCTGAACAAGCTCGCCGCCAACGCCAAGGTCCGCCAGCCGCTCGTCGTCAAGCCCGGCCGCCATGGCCTGCGCCACGCCGTCGTCCGAGTCGAGCCCGCCAAGCCGTCGTACGGGCAGATGATCGGCCTGCACCAGCACGCCGACTCGCTCGAGCTGAAGTCCGGCGTCGCGCTCGTCCTCGACCAGGACACCGACGAGGTGCTGTTCAGCAAGAACTCCCAGGCGGTGCTGCCGATCGCCTCGATCACCAAGCTGATGACGGCGATGATCGTCACCGGCGCCGAGCAACCGCTCGACGAGATGATCACGATCACCGATGACGACATCGACACCGAGAAGGGCAGCCGCTCGCGCCTCAGGGTGGGAACGCAGCTGCGCCGCGGCGAGATGCTCCACCTCGCGCTGATGTCGTCCGAGAACCGTGCTGCGCACGCGCTCGGCCGCAACTACCCGGGCGGCCTGCAGGCGTTCGTCGCGGCGATGAACCAGAAGGCGCGCTCGCTCGGCATGAACGACACGCACTACGTCGAGCCGACCGGCCTCTCCAGCGCCAACCAGTCGAGCGCGCGCGACCTCGCGACGCTCGTCAAGGCGGCGCACGAGGTCCCGCTGATCCGCGAGCTGTCGACCTCGCCCGAGGCGATGGTCGAGATCGGCAACCGCGCGATCCAGTTCCACAACACCAACGGCCTCGTCAAGAGTCCCGAGTGGGAGATCGGCCTGCAGAAGACGGGCTACATCTCGGAGGCCGGCCGCTGCCTCGTCATGCAGGCCAAGCTCGCCGGCCGCCACTTGATCATGGTGTTCCTCGACTCGGCCGGAAAGTACTCGCGGATCGGCGACGCCGAGCGCGTCCGCCGCTGGATCACCGCGGCGTCGATTCCCGCCGTCCCGGCTGCGCTCCCGGCAGCGCTCGAGAGTCAGCAAAAGCCGTCGCTCTGACGCGCGGCCCTCGCCGCCGCGCTCAGCGGCGGTGGCCGAGGCTCGCCGAGATCTGCGCTGCCGTCTGCTGCAGCCGCTCGAGCCACGATTCCTCGAGCCGGTCGGCGGGCGCCGAGATCGACAGCCCGGCGACGAGCTTGCCCTGGTCGTCGAGGATGCCGGCCGCCATGCAGCGCACGCCGAGCTCGAGCTCCTCGTCGTCGCGCGCCGTCCCGTACTGGCTGACGCGCGCGAGCTCGCGCTCGAGCCGCGACAGCTCGGTGATGCTGTTGCGCGTGTGACCGGCGAGCCCGGTACGCGCTGCGTAGGCGCGGACGCGCTGCGCGTCGTCGTTGGCGAGGAACAGCTTGCCGACCGACGTCAGGTGGAGCGGCGCGCGGCCGCCGACCGCGCGGACGACCTGCATTCCCGAGCGCTCGCTGTACGTGCGCTCGATGTAGACGATCTCGTCGCCCTGGCGCATCGAGAGGTTGACCGGCTGGTGCGTCAGCTTGTGCAGCTCGCGCATCGGCCCGAGCGCGGCGTCGCGGAC
The DNA here is from genome assembly GCA_030150305.1 of Caldimonas sp. Taxonomy (GTDB): domain Bacteria; phylum Pseudomonadota; class Gammaproteobacteria; order Burkholderiales; family Burkholderiaceae_C; genus Schlegelella_A. Next base: position 4,648 of record JASLGD010000191.1, read on the forward strand.
GTCGAGCCTCGCCTTGACGAGGTTGCCGAGCTCGAGCAGGCGCATGCCGAGTCGGTAGCTGCCCGGCTCGGGCCGGTCGACGAAGCGGCCGATCGTGAGGTCGTTGAGGATGCGATGCGCGGTCGAGGGGTGCAACCCGCTCTGTTCGCTGATCGTCTTCAACGCGACCGGCTCGCGGTGCGAAGCGAGCAGGTCGAGGAGACCGAAGGCACGCTCGAGCACCTGGATCGTGACGCTGCGTTCCTCGGTCTTCTTCATCGCGGGCCTCGCGGACGATTTTCCTCAAATCGGGCGGCCAGCGCGTGCGCCGCGGCGACGCCGCTCCGCACGGCGCCCTCGAGCGTCGCCGGAAACGGCCCGGCGACGTAGTCGCCGCAGGCGACGAGCCCCGGCGCGACGTGCTGCGGCGGACGCGAAAGGTTCGGCACGCAGGCGAACGTGGCGCGCTTCTCGACGATCGTGCCGAGCGCCGCGAGCGGCGCGCGCAGGCAAGGGGCGAGCTGCTCGCTTCCTTGCGCCAGCGTCGCCGCCTCGGTCGCCGTCGTGCCGCGCTCGACCCACGCCGACGCGCCGCTGACGACGAAAGCGAGCAACCCCGGCTCGCGGCCGAGCTGGCCGAGATCGAAGACGAACTGCGCCGGTCGGCGGTCGTCGGCGTGGAGCGCGACGAGCGGCTCGGGCAGGACCGCGCCAGCGCTCGTCGCGTACACCGTCGCGATCGGCTCGTGGCGCAGCGCCAGCGCCTGCGCGGCCCACTCGGGGGAGTGCGGGGCGACGAGCCGCGCCGCCTCGACTGCGCTCGCCGCGATCACCACGTCGGCGAACGCGTCGCCGTCGAGCCGCCAGGCGTCGCCGGCGCGCTCGATCGCTTCGACGCGATGACCGAGCCGCACGACCGCGCCCGCGCGCGCGAGCCACGCGAGCGCGGGTCCGGGCAGGACGTCGCCGAGCGGCTTGCGGGGCAGCATCAGGTCGGCGCCGCCTGCCGACTCCGCGAGCGCGGCCTGGAGCACGCGCAGGAAGACGCTGCCGCTCGCCTGCGTCGCAGGCGTGTTGAGCGCGGCGACGCAGAGCGGCTCGATGAACTCGGCGCGCACCGCGGCCGGCAGTGACGCCGTCAACATGCCGACGCTCGCGCCGGGGTCGCAGCGAAAACCCGCGCGCTGCCAGCGCGCGGCGAGCGCGAGCAGCGCGAAGCGATCGCGCCACGACCAGCCGCGCCGCGTCAGGACTGCGCGCGCAAACGCCCTGAGCGGCGGGCCGGCGCGCATGCGCAGGCCGTTGCCGGCGCAGTCGACGAGCGTCAGCGGGCGGCGGTCGAAGGTCGCCGCGACGTCGACACCGACCACCTCGAGCAGGCGCAACGTCTCGACGTACGCGCCGATGCAGATGTGCGAGCCGTTGTCGAGCACGCGGCCGTGCCAGGCGACGTCGCGCGCCCGCCCGCCGGCCGCCGGCGCCATCTCGAACAGCGTGACGCGAGCACCGGCCCGGGTCGCTTCCACTGCCGCCGCGAGTCCCGCCCATCCGCCGCCGACCACCGCGACCTGCGGCCGCGGCGCGTTCGCTTCGGCCATCGCCTAGCGTCCCTGCCAGTTCGTGCGCATCGCGATCCAGAGCTTGCGGATCGGAGTCAGCGAGATCCGCTGGTGCAGCACGGCGAACCCGTCGGCCTCGATCTCGCGCAGCAGCGTGCGGTAGATGTTGGCCATCATCAGCCCCGGCTTCTGCGCCGCCCGATCGGCGTCGCCGAGGAGCGCGAACGCCTCGTCGTAGACGCGGTGCGCGCGCTCGGCCTGGAAGCGCATCAGCGCCGTGAAGCGATCGCTGTAGCGCCGCTCGAGGATCTCGGCGGCCTTGACGTCGAACTGCTGCAGCTCGGCGACCGGCAGGTAGATCCGGCCGCGACGCGCGTCGTCGCCGACGTCGCGCACGATGTTCGTGAGCTGCATCGCGAGGCCGAGGCGATGCGCGTAGTCGACCGTCGACGCCAGCGTGCGGCCGAAGATGTTCGCCGCGACCTCGCCGACGACGCCGGCGACGAGGTCGCAGTAGCGCGCAAGCCCCGCGAAGTCGAGGTAGCGCGTCTGGTCGAGGTCCAGCTGGCAGCCCTCGATCACGGCGAGCAGGTGCGCCGGCTCGATGCCGTACGCCTGCACGTGCGGCAGCAGCGCCTGCATCGCGGGATGCGACGGCCGGCCGGCGAACGTCGACGCGACCTCGCTGCGCCACCA
>JASLGD010000214.1 GCA_030150305.1 Caldimonas sp.
GTCGTCGACAGCAAGGGCGTGCTGCGCGCGGACCGCGAGGACTTCCGCTCGGGCAAGGCCGACGAGAGCAAGCATCGCTATTGCCAGCGCACCGACGCGCGCACGCTCGCCGACATCGTCAAGGGCGCCGACGTCTTCCTCGGCTGCTCGACCGCGGGCGTGATGACCGCGGAGATGGTCAAGACGATGGCCGCCAAGCCCATCATCCTCGCGCTGGCCAACCCCGAGCCCGAGATCCGGCCCGAGGTCGCGAAGCAGGCGCGGCCCGACTGCATCATCGCGACCGGGCGCAGCGACTACCCGAACCAGGTCAACAACGTCCTCTGCTTCCCGTACATCTTCCGCGGTGCGCTCGACTGCGGCGCGACCAAGATCACCGAGGCGATGAAGCTCGCCTGCGTGCGCGAGATCGCCGGCCTCGCCAAGGCCGAGGCGAGCGACGAGGTCGCCGCGGCGTACCAGGGGCAGGAGCTGCGCTTCGGCCCCGACTACATCATCCCGACGCCGTTCGACGTGCGGCTGATCCTGCGCATCGCGCCCGCGGTCGCGAAGGCCGCTGCAGAGTCCGGCGTCGCGACGCGGCCGATCGCCGATCTCGAGGCGTACCGGCAAAGCCTCGGCCGCTTCGTCTACCAGACCGGGATGGTGATGCGGCCGGTGTTCGCCGCCGCCAAGGCGCGGCCGGCGCGCGTCGTCTACGCCGAGGGCGAGGACGAGCGCGTGCTGCGCGCGGTGCAGGTCGTGCTCGACGAGAAGATGGCCGAGCCGATCCTCGTCGGCCGTCCCGAGGTCGTCCGCATGCGCATCGAACGCGCCGGACTGCGCCTGCAGGCGGGCCGCGACTTCGAGCTGTGCGACCCGGAGAACGATCCGCGCTTTCGCAGCTACTCGGAGAACTACCGCAGCCTGATGGCGCGCGAAGGCGTGACGCCCGAGTCGGCGAAGTCGCGCGTGCGCCGCTCGAACACGCTGATCGCGTCGCTGATGGTCCACCGCGGCGAGGCCGAGGCGATGCTGTGCGGGCTCGTCGGGCGCTTCGACGGCCACCTCGAGCACATCCGCGACGTCATCGGCAAGCAGGCAGGCGTGCGCAGCCTCGCGGCGATGAACGCGCTGATGCTGCCGAGCCACACGCTCTTCATCACCGACACGTTCGTCAACGAGGAGCCGAGCGCCGAGGAGCTCGCCGACATCGCGCTGCTCGCCGCCGCCGAGGTGCGCCGCTTCGGCGTGCCGCCGAAGGTCGCGTTCCTCTCGCACTCGATCTTCGGCTCGTCGGCGCGCCCGTCTGCCAAACGGATGCGCGACGCGCACGCGATCTTCCGCGAGCGCGCGCCCGAGATCGAGTCGGACGGCGAGATGCACGGCGACGCCGCGCTCTCGGAGCCGCTGCGCAAGGGCTACCTGCCCGAGACGACGCTCACCGGCTCGGCGAACCTGCGCGTGCTGCCGAACCTCGACGCCGCCCACATCCTCTTCAACGTGCTCAAGATCACCGGCGGCAACGGCGTCACGGTCGGCCCGATCCTGCTCGGCGCGGCCAAGCCGGCGCACGTGCTGACGCCGTCGTCGACGGTGCGCCGCGTCGTCAACATGACCGCGCTCGCGGTCGCCGACGCCGCCGAGGCGGCGGGCGGCACGGTCGCGCGCTCGTCGTCGATGGAGGAGAGCTCGAGCTTGGGCGCTGCGAACGCAGCGTAGCCCCGACCACGCTACTGCGCGAAGACGATCACGCTGCGCGCGACGCCGCCTTTCTTCAGGGCGGCGAAGCCGTCGTTGATCTCGTCGAGCGCGATCCGCGCCGAGACCATCTCCTGCAGGTGCAGCCGCCCCTGCAGGTAGAACTCGATCAGCCGCGGCATGTCGATGCGGAAGCGGTTCGATCCCATCATGCAGCCCTGGACGCGGCGTTCCTTGAGGAAGTCGGGGCCGTGCAGCTCGATCTTCGTGCCGACCGGGATCATCCCGATCAGCGTCGCGGTGCCGCCGTGGCGCAGCGCCGAGAAGCTCTGCTCGGCGGTCGCCTTCAGGCCGATGCACTCGAACGAGTAATGCACGCCACCGTCGCTCAGCGCCTGCACGCGCTTGACGACGTTGTCGGCGCTCGACGCGTCGATCACGTCGGTCGCGCCGAATTGCTTCGCGAGCTCGAGCTTGAACGGATCCTTGTCGACGGCGACGATGCGCGCGGCGCCGGCGATCTGCGCAGCGTTGATCGTCGCCAGGCCGATGCCGCCGGCGCCGAAGATCGCGACCGACGAGCCGGGCTCGACCTTGGCCGTGTGGACGACCGCGCCGTAGCCAGTGACGACGCTGCAGCCGATCAGGCACGCGAGGTCGAGCGGCATGTCGTCGCGCACCTTCACGAGCGCGTTCTCGTGCACCAGCATCTGCTCGGCGAACGACGAGAGGTTGAGGAACTGGCTGAGCGGCTTGCCCTGCCACGAGAGCCGCTTCGCGACGCCGGGCGCGAGCTTCACCTCGGGGCTCTGGCAGATCGACGGATGACCGGTCAGGCAGAACTCGCAGTGGCCGCAGAAGACCGACAGGCACGCGATGACGTGGTCGCCCGGCTTCAGGTACGTCACCTGGTCGCCGACCGCCTCGACGACGCCGGCCGACTCGTGGCCGAGCACGGTCGGCATCGGCGTCGGGTACGCGCCTTCGATGAAGTGCAGGTCGCTGTGGCACAGCCCCGCGGCGACGGTGCGCACGAGCACCTCGCGTCCCGTCGGCTTCTCGATCGCGACGTCCTCGATCGTCATCGGCGTGCGGGGGGCGTGGAGGACTGCGGCCTTCATCTCTTTGCTCCGGTGGAGTGGCCGCGATCTCGGCCTCGTTTGCTGGCGCCGAAGGATAGGCGAACACGGATGGTCGTCTCGCTTCCCATCTCGCTTCCTATACTCGACGCCTGTTCATGCGCAGGGGACCAGAGATGTCCGCGAGCGACTCTTCGCCACCGCCGGTCGCGCCGATCGAGCGCCGCGTCGACGCCGTGCATGCGGCGCTCGCCGGCCACGGCGCGGTGCGCGACGGCCTGCTGCTCGAGGCAACGCGCGCCGCCGACGAGCAGTGGGTGCCCGAGAACGGCGCGCGCATCGTCGCACGCGCGTGGCGCGACCCGGCGTACCGCGCGCGCCTGCTCGCCGATGGCCGCGCCGCTGCCGCCGAGCTTGGCTTCGAGCTGCCGCGCCACCACCGTCACCTCGTCTTTCTCGAGGACACCGACGCCGTGCACAACGTCATCTGCTGCACGCTCTGCTCGTGCACGGCGTTCACGATCATCGGCCTGCCGCCCGACTGGTACAAGGACTTCGACTACCGCGCGCGCGTCGTCCGCGAGTCGCGCACGGTGCTGAAGGAGATGGGGCTCGACCTGCCGCCC
>JASLGD010000285.1 GCA_030150305.1 Caldimonas sp.
ACCCGCCGCCCGCGCCCGGAGTGAGAACCAGAAACAGTGAAACGTGTGCCTCGTTGGATCGGGACGGCAGGGCGCCCTGTTTTGCGCAAGTAAAGGAGGAGGGCCGGCCGTTCAGGCCAGGCCCGGGGGACATGGAGCAAAACAGGGCGCCCTGTCGTCCCGATCCCGTGCCGCTCCCGTCAAGCCCCGCATCCAGCGCTCCCGCTGAGACGACGCCGCCTCAGCGGTGCACGACGATGTAGAGCCCTTCGACGTCTCGCTCCTGCTCGCGCCGAAGCGGCGCGCGCACGAGCGACGCGAGCGCGAAGCCGTGGCGTGCCGCGAGCTCGCGCAGGTAGTGCTGCGAGTGCGCGTAGCGCAGGCTCGGCAGCAAGGCGAAGTCGCGCGCAGCATCGGCGAGCGTCTCGGCGGTGAACGCGAACGCGCCGCCGTCGGCGAGCACGCGGGCGACGCCGGCGAAGACGGCGTCGAGCGCGCCGACGTAGATGAAGACGTCGGCGGCGACGACGAGGTCGTGGCGCGCGCCGGTGGCGCGCAGGTGGTCGACGATGTCGGCGCGGACGAGCTCGTCGTAGACGCCGCGCGCGTCGGCGTGCGCGAGCATCGCCGGCGACAGGTCGACTCCCGCGAGGCGCTCGCTCAGCGGCCGCAGCAGCGGCCCGAGCAGGCCGGTGCCGCAGCCGAGGTCGAGCGTGGAAGCGAAGCGCCGGTGGCCGAGCGCTGCGACCTGCGCGACGAGCGTCTCCGGAGCGCGGTAGCTGAGCGCTCCGAGCAGGTGGGCATCGAACTCGCTCGCGTACTCGTCGAAGAAGCGCGTGACGTAGCGCTCGGGCGCCTGCGCCGGCGCGTCGCCGCCGGCGAGCGCAGCCAGGTAGTAGCCGTTCAGCTCGCCGTCGCCGCCGTTCGCGATCGCAGCTGCGTAGGCGTGCCGCGCTTCGTCGAGGCGACCGCGCTCGCGCAGGATGTTGCCGCGCTGCGTCCACGCCGCGTGGAGTGACGGGTCGATCGTGTTCGCGCGCTCGAACGCGGCGAGCGCTTCGTCGTGGCGATCGAGGAAGCGCAGCGCCTCGCCGCGCGCGAGCCAGCCGAGCGCGTGCTCCGGCTCGGCAGCGAGCACGCGGTCGTGGCACGCGAGCGCATCGGCGTGGCGGCCGACCGCGGCGTACGCGAGGCCGAGGTGGCCGCGGCTCTGCAGGTCGTCGGGCTCGCGCTCGAGCGCGTTCTCGAGCACTGCGATCGCGTCGTCGACGCGGCCGGCGCGCAGCCGCGCCGCGCCGAGGTTCGCGAGCGTCGACGCGCGGCCCGGGACGAGTTCGAGCGAGCGCTCGAACGACGCCGCTGCGCCGGCGAAGTCGCCGGCCGCGAAGCGCGCGTTGCCGTCGAGAAAGAGCGCCTTGGCGCGCTCGAACGCGGTGTCGTCCACCGCACCATTGTCGCGGCTCGCTATGCGAGCGCTGCGCCGACATCGGCGCGCGCGGCCGCGCCGCGCGTCAGCCGTTCGTGCCGGCGGTGTTGCGGCCGCGCTCGCCCTTCCTGCGCGATGCGCGCAGGCGCTCGTAGAGGTCGTCGCAGATCTGGCGGACGTCCTGCGGCTTCGACGTGCGAAGCCGTCCAAGCAGCGCCTTCGCGGTCGTCGCCGCCACCGGCGCGCGGCCGCTGCCATCGAGATCGGCGAAGCAGCCGTTGATGCCGAAGTAGATGTTCTCGGCCATGTTCTGCAGCGCGTTCACCGGGCCGGCGAAGTCGGCCATCGGCAGCAGCCCCATCTCCTGCTTGGTCAGCGTGAACGCCGCCTTCGCCGCTGCGCGGTACGTGTCCGGGTCGAGTGGCTGCTGATTGCGATCGGCGCGATCGAGCGCGACGACGAGATCGCGAAGCTGCTTGATCCTGGCGTTCATTCGGACTCCGGCGGCGAGGGCAGTGAGAGATGCATCGGCCCGACCCGGAGCGACTTGAGCACTGCCGCGATCGGCGGACTCGATGATCGAGCAAGTCCGCGGTCAACTAGTGCCGGAACCACGCGCCGCTCGCGATTGCCGTGACGATCGTCACGCCGTACGCGACGAGCGCGAGCGCGACGACGACAAAGCACCACACCAGCGAGCCGGTGAGCGCGACCGCGAGCCAGCCGCCGCCGACCGCGAGCAGCATGCGCGCGAGGCCGGCGATCAGCGGCCAGGCGAGCCGGCCGGCGCCCTGCGACGCGAAGTAGAGCGAGAGGCCGAGGCCGAAGAAGCCGTACGCCGGGCCGACGACGTGCAGGTAGCCGACGCCGGCGGCGAGCATCCGCGCGTCGTCGCCGAACAGGCGCAGCCACGCCTCGGGACGCAGCGCGGCGGCGAGCCCGACCGCTTCGCTGGCGGCGAACGCGAGCGCGCCGCCGGTGAGCGCGATGCGCAGCGCGCGTTCGCGCTGGCCGGCGCCGATGTTCGTGCCGACGAGCGCGACCATCGGCGCGCCGAGGCCGAAGACGAGCGGGATGAGCAGGTACTCGAGGCGCGCGCCGGTGCCGTAGCCGGCGACCGCGTCGCTGCCGCCGTAAGCGCCGACGATCGCCGTCGTCAGCGCGACGGTGAGCGACGTCTGCAGCGTGCTGATCGCGCCGACGGCGCCGACGCGGAGGATGTCGCGAAAGAACGCGCCGTGCAGGCGCGCGCGCCGCAGCCGCACGACCGAGCGCCCCGAGAGCACGTACCACGCGAGCACGCTCGCCGTCACCGCCGTCGTGACGACGACGGCGACGCCGCCGCCGGCGATGCCGAGCGCGGGGAACGGGCCGATCCCGAAGATCAGGCAGGGCGAGAGCGGGACGAGCAGAACCACGCCGAGGCAGATCGTGAGGGCCGGCACGAGCATGTTGCCGGTGCCGCGGATGACGCTCGCGAGGGCGTTCATCAGCCAGACCAGCAGCGTGCCGCCGAACACCACGTTGGAATAGGCGAGCGCCGCCTCGAGTGAGGCCCCCTCGCCGCCGAGCGCGCGATAGAGCGGCCGCCCATAGGCCAGCACGAGCGCCGAGAAGGCGATCCCCAG
>JASLGD010000352.1 GCA_030150305.1 Caldimonas sp.
CGCCCGGCCGATCCAGTTCGAGTCGGTGATGCCGAAGAGCGAGCCGCTGTAGAGCAGGAACGGGATCGCGATCATCTGCACGACGGTCTTGACCTTGCCGACCATGTGGACGGCGACGCTGCGCGACGCGCCGATCTGCGCCATCCACTCGCGCAGCGCCGAGATCGCGATCTCGCGGCCGATGATGATGAGCGCGATCAGCGCGTGCACGCGGCCGAGATGGACGAGCACGAGCAGCGCCGCGCTGACGAACAGCTTGTCGGCGACCGGGTCGAGGAACGCGCCGAACGACGACGTCAGGCCGAGCCGGCGCGCGAGGTAGCCATCGGCCCAGTCGGTGAGCGCGACGAGGATGAAGAGCGCGGTGCCGACGACGTTCTGCGTCTCGGCCGCGAGGCCCGTGTAGTAGACGCCGACGACGAGCGGAATCGCGAGGATGCGCGCCCAGGTCAGGAGCGTCGGCAGGTTGAAGAACACCGGCGGATTGTGCCGAACGGGGTTGCACTCCGCCGGCTGCGGCGAGGTTCCGACGACGTCGCTCATCGCTCGAGCGTCCTCGGCTTGAACCTGCGGTCGTCGTCGAAGAGGAACGTCTCGGTGAACTTCCATGGCCGCGGCAGCCGGCTGACGTCGCCGAACGGCGCTGCCCGTCGCACCGCGTCGACGGCGATCTTCAGCGTGTCCTTCGCCTGCCGCGGCTCGCGCAGGACCTCGATGCGCCGGATGTTGCCGTCGGCGTGGAGCTCGATCTCGAGCACCGGGATCGCGAGCAGCGGATCGGGCACGGCGCCGACATACGTGATGTCGGGATTCGCGGCGACGATGCGCTCGGCGGCCTGCTGGCGAAGCTCGGTCCAGGTGCGCACGGCGCGAGGCGCCGGAAGCGCGCGACGAGCGTCCGTGCTCGACGAGGCGCCGCCGGCGATCGGCGGCTGCGCGATGTCGCCCATTTCGCTCGGAGCCCGGCCTTGCCACGGCGTCGAGCACGACGCGAGCGCGACGCAGCAGAACGTGAACGCGAGGCCGTACGTCTTCGCGCGGCGGGTCGGGTCAGTGCAATGCACGGTAGATCTCCTCGGCGAGCTCGCGCGAGATGCCGTCGACCGACTGCAGGTCCTCGACGCTCGCCGCGCCGACGCCGCGCGCGCCGCCGAAGCGCTGCAGCAGCCGCGCCCGCTTCTTGGGGCCGACGCCCGGGATCTCCTCGAGCGAGCTGGCGCGCGTGCGGACGCTCGCGCGCCGCGAGCGCATGCCGGTGATCGCGAAGCGATGCGCCTCGTCGCGGATCTGGGCGACGAGCATGAGCGCGGCGGAGTCGCGGCCGAGCGCGATCTTCGGCCGGCCGTCCGCGAAGACGAGCTCCTCGAGCCCGACCTTGCGCCCCTCGCCCTTCTCGACGCCGACGATCCGCGAGAGCTCGATGCCGAGTTCCTCGAACACCGCGCGGGCGACGTTGACCTGGCCGCGGCCGCCGTCGACGAGGACGAGGTCGGGCAGCCTCGCCTGCCCTTGCGCCGCCGCCTCGACGAGCTTGGCGTAGCGCCGCGTCAGCACCTGCCGCATCGCCGCGTAGTCGTCGCCCGGAGTGATGCCGACGATGTTGAAGCGCCGGTACTGCGAGCTCTGCATCTTGTGGCCCTCGAAGACGACGCACGACGCCTGCGTCGCCTCGCCCGCGGTGTGGCTGACATCGAAGCACTCGATGCGAAACGCGTGCAGGTCCTCGACGGCGAGGTCGAGCGCGTCGACGAGCGCGCGCGTGCGCGCCTGCTGCGAGCCCTCTTCGGCGAGCAGCTGCGCGAGCCTGAGCGCTGCGCCCTGGATGCACATGTCGAGCCAGGCGCGACGCGGCTCGCGCGGCTGGTGCTGGACGGTCGTGCGAACGCCGCTCTTCGCCGCGAGCGTCTCGATCAGGGCCTTGTCGACCGGATGGCTGACGACGAGGAGCGGCGGCATCCCGCCTTCGAGGTAGTGCTGCGCGATGAACGCCTCGAGGACGCGCACCTCGGGCGACTTCGCCGGCTCCGACGGCGCCCCGCCGTCGTCGCCGACGCCATCGGCGAGGACGTCGATCGCGCTTTCGACGTGCTTCGGGAAGTACGGACGGTCGCCGAGGTGGCGGCCGGCGCGCACCATCGCGAGATTGACGCAGGCGCGCCCGCCTTCGACCTTGACGGCGAGGATGTCGGTGTCGACGACGCGCGCGCCGGTGTTGTCCTCGACCGCCTGCTGGTGCAGCACGCGCGCGAGCGAGCCGATCCGGTCGCGCAGCTCGGCCGCCTTCTCGAACTCGAGCGCCTCGGCGCGCGCCGTCATCTGCGCCTGCAACGCGTCGATCAGCTCCTGCTGCTCGCCCGACAGGAAGCGCTCGGCGTTGGCGACGTCCTGCGCGTAGTCCTCCGGAGTGATGTACGCGACGCACGGCCCCGAGCAGCGCTTGATCTGGTAGAGCAGGCACGGCCGCGTGCGGTTCGCGAACACGGTGTCCTCGCACGTGCGCAGGTGGAAGACCTTCTGCAGCAGCTGGATCGAGTCCTTCACCGCCCACGCCGTCGGGTACGGGCCGAAGTAGCGGTGCTTCTGGTCGACCGCGCCGCGGTAGTACGCGATGCGCGGAAAGCGATGCGACTCGATCTTCAGGTAGGGATAGCTCTTGTCGTCGACGAAGCGGATGTTGAAGCGCGGCGCGAGCGCCTTGATGAGGTTGTTCTCGAGCAGCAGCGCCTCGGCCTCGGAGCGGACGACCGTCGTCTCCATGCGCGCGATCTTCGAGACCATGTGGCCGACCCAGATCGAGTGGTCGCTGCCGGCATGGCGCTTCGTGAAGTAGCTCGAGACGCGCTTCTTGAGGTCGCGCGCCTTGCCGACGTAGAGCACGGTGTCGGCGGCGTCGAAGTAGCGATAGACGCCCGGCAGGTTCGGCAGCGCGGCGACCTCGGCGGCGAGCCGCTCGCGCGCCGCGGCGCGATCGTCGTCGCGCGCTGTCTCGACCGTCTGTTCCGCCATCGCTTGAATTGTGCCGCGCACGTCCCGGCGCCGCGTCGCGCGCGTCGCACGCCCCTTCGATAATCGAGCGATGCAGTGGGACCTCTACTGCCGCGTCGTCGACAACTTCGGCGACATCGGCGTCGCGTGGCGGCTCGCCGCGCAGCTCGCCGAGCGAGGCGAATCGGTCCGCCTTGCCGTCGACGACGCGCGCGCGCTGGCCTGGATGGCGCCGCGCGGCGCGCCGCCGGTCGAGGTCGTCGGCTGGAACGCCGGGCCTTCGGCCGCGCCCGACGTCGTGGTCGAGCTGTTCGGAGGCGGCCGTCCGCGCGCGGCGTGGCCCGCCGCGGCGCGTCCGCCGCTGCTCGTCAACGTCGAGCACCTCACCGCCGAGCGCTACGCCGAGCGATCGCACGGTCTGCCGTCGCCGACCGCACGTCCCGGCGAGGCGCCGACGACGACGTGGTTCTACTTCCCCGGCTTCTCGCCCGAAAGCGGCGGGCTGCTGCGCGAGCCCGGGCTGATCGAGCGCCGGCGCGCGTTCGGCGACGGCGCGGCCTGGCTCGCCTCGATCGGCATCGCGGCAAAGCCCGACGAGCGCCGCGTCGTCCTCTTCTGCTATCGCAACGACGCGATCCCGGAGCTCCTCGACGCCCTCGCCCGATCGCCGACCTTGCTGCTGCTGACGCCGGGGCCCGCGCTCGAGCAGGTGTCGGCGCAGCTCGGGCCGTCGCTTGCGCGCGGCGCGCTGCGCGCGGCTGCCGTCCCCTGGCTGGCGCAGGACGACTTCGACCGGCTGCTCTGGTCGTCGCACCTGAACCTGGTGCGCGGCGAAGATTCGTTCGTCCGCGCGATCTGGGCCGGCACCCCGTTCGTGTGGCAGCTCTACGTGCAGGACGACGACGCGCACCGCGTCAAGCTCGACGCCTTTCTCGAGCGCTACCTGCTCGCCGTCGACGCGACGCTCGTCGGCGCGGTGCGCGCCGCGTTCGCGTGCTGGAACGGCGCCTCTGCGGGTTCGCTGGCAGCGCTCGCCGCCGATTCGCCGTGCGCGGGTGCCTGGTCGGCGCACGCGCTGGCGTGGCGCGACGCGCTCGCGCGCCAATCCGACCTCGCGACGCGGCTCCTCGCTTTCGTCGAGGGGAGACGCTAGAATCGTGGGCTTTTTGCCTCATCTTCGAGGCAATTCTTTCGAGCGCGCGCGCCCGGTCGTCGGGTGCCCTGCGCGCAACCCAATGCAAGTGGAAATCGAGCCATGAAACTCGCCCAGGAAATTCGCGCAGGCAACGTCATCATGCAAGGCAAGGACCCGATGGTCGTGCTCAAGACCGAGTACAGCCGCGGCGGCCGCAACTCGGCCACCGTCCGCATGAAGCTGAAGAGCCTCCTCAACAACTCGGGGACCGAGGTCGTCTTCAAGGCCGACGAGAAGATGGACCAGATCGTCCTCGACAAGAAGGAGTGCACGTACTCGTACTTCGCCGACCCGATGTACGCCTTCATGGACGCCGACTACAACCAGTTCGAGGTCGAGTCGGAGAACATGGGCGACGCGATCCAGTATCTCGAGGACGGCATGCCGGTCGAGGTCGTCTTCTACGAGGGCAAGGCGATCTCGGTCGAGCTGCCGACGACGCTCGTGCGCGAGATCGCCGACACCGAGCCCGCGGTCAAGGGCGACACGTCGGGCAAGGTCCTGAAGAGCGCGCGGCTGAAGACTGGGCTCGAGATCGCGGTGCCGCTCTTCGTGCAGACCGGCGACAAGGTCGAGATCGACACCCGCACGCACGAGTACAAGAAGCGCGTCTAGCAGCGAGGCGCTTAGAGTCCGAGGGCCCGCACGCGCGGGCCCTTTCTTCATGGCGTTCGACTTCTCGCTCGTCACCGCGCCGTTCCGGATGCAGCCGGGGTTGCGCCGCGTCGCCCCGGGTTCCGCGCAGCTGACGGCGAACCGGCTCGGCGACCGCCACCTGCGCGAGAAGCTGGCGGTGCTCGGCGGCGCGCCCGACCGGGCGCTCTGCGCCGTGGCGCGCTTCGACGAGATGCCAGCACTCGTTGCGATCGCCGCGGAGTCAGAGCGCCTCGGCCTCGGCGCCTTCCGGCTCGCGCGGCAGCCTGCCGGCACGGTGCTCTGCGAGGCGCCGCTGCTCGGCTGGTCGATCGACGGCGACCGTGTCGTCGGCGACGGCGACGCGGCGATCGGCACCGTCCTCGGCGCGCTTCCCGCGCACCTGCGGCGCGCGGCGCTCGTCTCGCTCGCATTCGCCGAGGACTTCGCGGTCCTCGATGGCGCGACCGCGACGTTGCCGTGGCTCGCCGTGTGTCTGCCATCGCACTGGGCGCCGGAGGACAAGGTCGGGCGCGCATTCGCCGCCGTCCACGCTCCGGTCGCCGACGGCGAACTGCTGCGCGCGGCGAGCGCATCGCTCGCCGCGCTCGTCACCGGCGACGAGCGCTGGGAGCGCTTCGTCTGGACGATCACCGCCGACCCGCGGCTCGACCAGCATCCGGCGCGAGGCAGCGTCGCGTGGCCGGAGCCGCTCGGCGGTGACGCTGACGACGACGATGAAGCGCTCGTCGCGGTCGCGTCGCTGCGCAGCGAGCGGCAGACGTTCGTTCCGATCGCGGGCACGCGGCAAGCGGTCTTCACGATCCTTGTCGACAGCGCTCCGCTCGCCGAGGCCGTCGTCGCGGCCGACGACGCGCGCCGCCTGCACGACGCGATCGCGTCGATGTCGCCAGCCGTGCTCGCGTATCGCCGCCTCGACCGGGCGCGCGACCGGCTCCTTGCCTGGCTCGCGGCGCGCGGCGACGGTTCGACGTCGGCACGGTGAGAAGCGTTCCCGTCGTTGCCGCGGAGATCGTCCTCGACGACGACGGCACGCCGCGCTCGCGCACCTACGGCGACGTCTACCACCCGCGCAGCGGTGCGCTCGCGCAGGCGCGCCACGTCTTCCTCGGCGACGGAGCGCTCGCCGAGCGCTGGCGCGGCCGCGACCGTTTCGTCGTCCTCGAGACCGGCTTCGGCCTCGGCAACAACTTCCTCGCGACCTGGTCGGCATGGCGAGACGACCGTGCGCGCCCTCGACGGCTGCACTTCGTCTCGATCGACTCCTCGCCGCCGACGCGCGCGACGCTCGCGACGGTCGTGCGCGACGCTGCCCTCGCGCCGCTCGCGGTCGAGCTCGCCCGGCGCTGGCCTCCCCTCACCTGCAACCTGCACCGGATCGCGTTCGACGAGGACGCCGTCGAGCTGCTGCTCGCGTTCGGCGACGCAGCGGCGTGGCTGCCGCAGCTCGCCGCCGACGTCGACGCGTTCTTTCTCGACGGCTTCGCCCCGGCCCGCAACCCGGCGATGTGGGAGCCGCGCCTCATCAAGGCGATGGCGCGCATCGCCGCGCCCGACGCGACCGTGGCGACCTGGAGCGCCGCGCGCGTGGTGCGCGACGGTCTCGCCGCGGCTGGCTTCGTCGTCGAGCGCGCGGCGGGCAGCGACGGCAAGCGCGACATCACGCGCGCGCGCTTCGCGCCGCGGGGCACGCGGCGAACGATGCGGTCGGCACCCGCTGCCGACGTCGTCGTCGTCGGTGCCGGCCTCGCCGGCTGCGCGACCGCCGCCGCGCTCGCTCGCCGCGGCGTGCGCGCGCTCGTCGTCGAACGCGCCGCCGAGGCCGCGAGCGAAGCGTCGGGCAACGCAGCCGCGGTCTTCCACGGCGTCGTGCACAGAGACGACGGCCGCTACGCCCGCTTCCATCGCGCCGCGGCGCTCGCCGGCGCCAGCGCGGTGCGCGACGCGATCGAGCGCCACGGCGTGCGCGGCAGCGCGTCCGGCCTGCTCCGTCTCGAGACGCGCCTCGACCTCGCGGCGATGGAGGCGATCGTCGCCGCGCTGGCGCTGCCGGCCGACTACGTGGTCGCGGTCGACGCCGCTGCGGCGAGCGACATCGCGGGAGTGCACATCGCATCGCCGGCGTGGCACTACCCCGCCGGCGGCTGGGTCGATCCGCGCGCGCTCTCGACCGCTTGGCTCGGCGACGCGTCGCGGTCGAGCGAGCTGCGACTCGGCACGGCGGTCGGCTCGCTGCGCCGCGTCGACGGCCGCTGGCGAGTCGCCGGCGACGACGGCGCGCTGATCGCGACCTGCGATGCGGTCGTCCTCTGCGACGGCAGCGGCACCGCGCTGCTCGGCCCGGCCGCATTTCCTGTGCAGCGCCAGCGCGGCCAGACGACCGCGGTCGCGGCGACGCTTCTCGCCGCGCTGCCGCGCTTGCCCATCGCCGGCAGCGGCCACGTCGTGCCGCCGCTCGACGGAATCGTCTGGACCGGAACGAGCGCGGCGTGGCACGACGACGACGTCAGCTTGCGTTCAGGCGAGCAGCGCCGCAACCTCGAGCGGCTCCAGCATCTCCTCGGTCTTGCGCACGCTCCGGCGGTCGACGCGCTCGCCGGCCGCGTCGCGTTTCGCTGGACGAGCGCGGACCGACTGCCGATCGCCGGACCGGTCCCCGCGACGATCGCAGCCGCCGCGATCGCGGGCTGCCCAGCGGACCCGGCGCGACACGAGCGCCTGCGCCTGGTCGCGCGCGCACCCGGTCTCTTCGTCTGCGCTGCGCTCGGCTCGCGCGGCGTCGCTGCGGCATCGCTCGCCGGCGAGATCGTCGCCGCCCGGATCGCGGGAACCCCGGTGCCGGCCGAGGCCGACCTCGTCGATGCGATCGATCCTGCCCGCTTCGCCGTGCGCCGGGTTCGTCGCGAAGCCGCCGCGGCGGCGCGCGACGGCGCCGGTCAGCCTCCCGTGGGTCCCATCGCCGGATCGTTCGGCGGCTGATTGACCCCACCCGCCTCGCCCGAGGTCGCGGCTTCGCTGTCGCCCGGGACGCCGAGCCTGCGCACGGCCTTGTCCTTCTCCTTCTGTTCCTTCTTCTTCTTCTTGGCGAGCTCGCGTTGCCGCTTTTCGAACGAATAGTTGGGTTTGGCCACGGACTTCCTTGAGTTGCGGGAGGGGTGAGGAGATTACGCGCTTTTCGCGCGCCGATCGATGGCCCTGGTATCAGAACGTCAAGGTGCGCACGCCCGCGGCGGTGCCGAGCAGACAGACGGCGGCACGCTGGCGCGCGAAGATGCCGACGCAGACGACGCCCGGCCACTGGTTGATCTCGGACTCGAGCGCGAGCGGGTCGTCGATCGCCAGGCCGTGGACGTCGAGGATGACGCCGCCGTTGTCGGTGACGACGCCCTCGCGCCGCTGCGCACGGCCGCCGATCGCGGCGAACTTGCGCGCGATCTGCGCCGCCGCCATCGGGATCACCTCGACCGGCAGCGGGAAGCGGCCGAGCCGGGCGACGCGCTTCGACTCGTCGGCGATGCACACGAACCGCTCGGCGAGGTCGGCGACGATCTTCTCGCGCGTCAGCGCCGCGCCGCCGCCCTTGATCATGCAGCCGGTCGGGTCGATCTCGTCGGCGCCGTCGACGCAGACCGGCAGCGACTCGACGTCGGCGGCGTCGACGACGCGGATGCCGCGCGCGACGAGGCGCGCCGTGCTCGCGGCGCTGCTCGAGACCGCGCCGGCGATGCCGCCGTCGAGGCGCGCGAGCGCGTCGATGAAGAGGTTGACCGTCGATCCCGAGCCGACGCCGATGACGGCGCCGCGCGGCACGTAGGCGAGCGCAGCCTCGGCGACCTGGCGCTTGAGCTCGTCCTGCGTCACGGCTTGGCCTTCGCGGCCACTGCGCTGCCGACCATCTTGGCCGGATCGACCCAGGCATCGAACTGCTCGCCGGTGAGCCAGCCCGATGCCAGGGCGGCCTCGCGCAACGTGCGGCCGCTGCGGTGCGCTTCCTTTGCGATCTTCGCCGCCTTGTCGTAGCCGATGTGCGGATTGAGCGCGGTGACGAGCATCAGCGATCGCTCGACGTTGTCGCGAATACGCTCGCGCGCGGGCTCGATGCCG
>JASLGD010000433.1 GCA_030150305.1 Caldimonas sp.
CGCACGACGACCACGAGGCGATCAGCCCGAACGTGCCGGTGGTCGGCGAGGTCAAGGGCGGCCGCGTGGTCTACGCGTACGATGCCGACCGCAAAGGCGGCGGGCAGTTGCGCAGCAAGCAGGCGAGTTCCGCGAACTGAGTTTGAAATAAGCGCAGCAGCTTGCTACGGAGCCGCACCCGTCTGAAGGCGGGCGCGGCTTTGCTTCATATCGGTGAATTCCAGGGCGCTCGACGATGGCCATTCTTCTGCAGCTCATCTATAGCGGCATTGCGCTCGGCATGATTTACGCCGTAATCGCATTCGGCTATCAACTCACGTTCGCCACCTCCGGCACCCTTAACTTCGGCCAGGGCGACGCGCTGATGCTCGGCGCGCTGGTCGGCCTGACGCTCGTCGGCCTGGGCGTCAACTACTGGCTCATGATTCCGCTGGTCTGCGTGTTCGGCGCCGTCCAGGGCATCGTCGTCGAGAGGATCGGCGTGCGGCCGGCGATCAAGATCAAGTCGGAGTTCGGCTGGATCATGTCGACGATCGCGCTCGGCATCATCTTCAAGAACGTCGCCGAGAACGTCTGGGGCCGCGACGACCTCAAGTTTCCGTCGCCGCTGCCGGAGTCGCCGATCCGGCTGCTCGGCGCGAACGTGCTGCCGATGGAGATCCTGGTGGTCGTCGGCGCCGTCGCCATGATGCTCGCGGTCGAGCTCTTCAACCGCCGCTCGATCTACGGCAAGGCCGTCGTCGCGACGTTCAACGACCGCGACGCCGCCAAGCTGATGGGCATCAACACCGGGCTCGTGATCACCTTCTCGTACGCGCTGTCGTCGATGAGCGCGGCGTTCGCCGGCGTGCTGATCGCGCCGCTCACGCTGACCGGCGCGACGATGGGCGCGGTGCTCGGCCTGAAGGCGTTCGCCGTCGCGATCATCGGCGGCCTGACGAGCGGGATGGGGATCATCCTCGGCGGGATCATCCTCGGCATCGCCGAGACGACGACGGGCTTCTATCTGTCGACCGGCTACAAGGACGTGCCGGGCCTCGTCCTGCTGCTGATCGTCCTCGCGATCCGCCCGGCCGGCCTGTTCGGCAAGACCGCGATCAAGAAGGTATGACCTCGCGCCGCACCCTGCGCGCCGGTGCCGCGCTGCTCGGCATCGTCGCGCTCGCTCTCTTCCCGGTCGCGATCGCGAACCCGTACTACATCCACCTGCTCGAAACGATCATGATCTACGCGATCCTGCTCTTCGGGCTCGACATCGTGGTCGGCTACACGGGGCAGGTCTCGCTCGGCCATGCCGGGCTGTTCGGCATCGGCGCCTACGCCGCCGGCGTGATGGTGACCAAGCTCGGCACGCCGCTGCTCGTCACGCTCGCCGGCGCGATCGGCGTCACCTCGATCTTCGGCGCGGTGCTCGCGTTGCCGGCGCTGCGCGTCACCGGCCCGTATCTCGCGATGGTGACGCTCGCCTTCGGCACGATCATCCAGATCCTCATCAACGAGATGAGCTTTCTCACCGAGGGGCCGCTCGGCATCAAGCTCAGCAAGCCACTGCTGCTCGGGCTGCAGCTCGACGAGCGGAGCTTCTTCTGGCTGGTCGCGGCGCTCCTCGTGCTGTCGCTCGTCTTCGTCCACAACGTCCTGCGATCGCACCTCGGGCGCGCCTTCGAGGCGCTGCGCGGCAGCCCGGTCGCGGCCGACTGCATGGGTGTCTCGGTCTATCGCTACAAGGTCTACGCCTTCGTCATCAGCGCCGGCCTGGCGGGCGTCGCCGGCGCGCTCTACGCGTTCTCCGAGCAGTACATCTCGCCGAACACGTACAACTTCGAGCTCACGGTGCTGTTCCTGCTCGCCGTGATCATGGGCGGGCGCAAGACCCGCACCGGCGGCCTGCTCGGCGCGACGATCATCGTGCTGCTGCCCAAGCTGCTCGACGACCTCGAGCTGTTCCGCTACGTCTCGGTCGCGCTCGCGGTCGTCGTCGCGCTGGTCGCCGTCGTCGCCGTTCGGCGCGGCAAGCGGACGCCGCGGCAGATGGCGATTCCCGTGGTCGGCAGCCTCGCGCTCGCGGCGCTGTCGTTCGTGCTGGAGACGATGACCGACTGGCGGCTGTCGATCTTCGGGCTGATCACGCTGTTCGTCGTCTACTACCTGCAGGACGGCATCGTCGGCTTCGTGCGCAACGCGCTCAACCTGAAGCGGACGGCCGCGCTGCCGCTCGCCGAGGGCGCTGCGCCGCCGGCGGACGCGGTCGCCACGGCCGCCAGGCGCGGCGCCGCCGGCGCGATCGTCGAGGCGAACAAGGTCCTGATGCAGTTCGGCGGCCTGAAGGCGCTCAACGACGTCGACCTCGTCGTCCAGCGCGGCGCCATCCACGGCCTGATCGGCCCGAACGGCTCCGGCAAGAGCACGATGATGAACGTGCTGACGGGCATCTACCTGCCGACCTCGGGGACGATCGCGTTTGCCGGCAGGTCGCTCGTCGGCCGCACCTCGTCCGACATCGCGCTCTCCGGCATCGCGCGGACGTTCCAGAACGTGCAGCTGTTCGGCGAGATGACGGCGCTGCAGAACGTCCTCGTCGGCATGCACCACAGCTTTCGCAGCAGCCTGCTCGGCGTCGCGCTGACGCTGCCGCGCTACCGGCGCGAGCGTGCCGCCGCGGAGGCGCGCGCGCTCGGCCTGCTCGAGTTCGTCGGCCTCGGCGCGTACGCGGCCGAAGAGGCGCGCAACCTCCCCTACGGCAAGCAACGATTGCTCGAGATCGCGCGCGCCCTGGCGCTCGATCCGGAGCTGCTGCTGCTCGACGAGCCGGCGGCCGGCCTGACCGCGCCCGACATCAAGGAGCTGATCGGCTTCATCCGCAAGATCCGCGAGCACGGCGTCACCGTCATCCTGATCGAGCACCACATGGACGTCGTCATGAGCATGTGCGACACGGTGTCGGTGCTCGACTTCGGTCAGAAGATCGCCGAAGGCACGCCCGCCCAGGTGCAGGCCGACCCCAAGGTCATCGAGGCGTATCTCGGCGGCGACGTCGCCGAGCCGCAGGCGGCCTGAGCGGCATCCCACGCACGATGCTCACGATCGCCAACCTCGTCGCCGGCTACGGCAAGGTCCAGGTCCTGCACGGCATCTCGATCGAGGTGCCGAAGGGGCAGGTGGTGACGCTGATCGGCTCCAACGGCGCCGGCAAGACGACGACCATGCGCGCGGTCTCCGGGATGATCGCGCCGATGGCGGGCGAGGTCTCGCTGAACGGCGAGCGCATCGACGGCCTCGAGTCGTACGCGATCGCCAAGCGCGGCCTGGCGCATTCGCCCGAAGGCCGCCGGGTCTTCGCGACGATGTCGGTCACCGACAATCTGCGCCTCGGCGCCTTCCCGCGGCTCGCCGGCAGCCGGCCGCGCGGCGACGTCGACGGCGATCTCGAGCGCGCGCTCGACCTCTTTCCGCGCCTGAAGGAACGCCGCACGCAGCTCGCCGGAACGCTCTCCGGCGGCGAGCAGCAGATGCTCGCGATGGCGCGCGCGACGATGCTCAACCCCGACGTCGTCCTCCTCGACGAACCGTCGATGGGACTGGCGCCGATCCTCGTCAACGAGGTGTTCCGGATCATCGCGCGGCTGAAGGAGACGGGGGTGACGATGCTCCTGGTCGAGCAGTTCGCCGCCGCCGCGCTCGCGGTGGCCGACTACGGCTACGTGCTCGAGAACGGCCGCATCTCGGTCCACGGGCCCGCCGCCGAGCTGCGCGACGATCCCGCCGTGAAGGCGGCGTACCTCGGCGGCTCGCACTGACCGCGGCGACGCCGCGCGACCCGTTCGCAGCGCTGCCGCGCGGCGGCGCATGACAAAATCGCGACCGCTTCGTCGCCCTCGGCACCGGTGAACCTCGTCTTCCCCCACACCTTCGTGCCGTGGTTCCGCACGGTCGCGCCGTACATCCACGCCTACCACGGCAAGACGTTCGTCGTCGCGATCGCGGGCGAGCTGATCGCGGCCGGCAAGCTCGCCTCGTTCGCGCAGGACCTCGCGATCCTGCACGCGATGGGGATCAGGCTCGTGCTCGTCCACGGCTTCAGGCCGCAGGTCAACGAGCAACTGAGCTCCAAGGGCCACACCTCGCGCTTCAGCCACGGCATGCGGATCACCGACGCGGTGGCGCTCGACAGCGCGCAGGAGGCCGCCGGCCAGCTGCGCTTCGAGATCGAGGCGGCCTTCTCGCAGGGGCTGCCCAACACGCCGATGGCCAACGCGATCGTCCGCGTCGTCTCCGGCAACTTCCTGACCGCGCAGCCGGTCGGCGTCGTCGACGGCGTCGACTTCATGCACAGCGGCGTCGTCCGCAAGGTCGATGCCGCCGCGATCCGGCGCGCGATCGACTTCGGCGCGATGGTGCTGCTGTCGCCGTTCGGCTTCTCGCCGACCGGCGAAGCGTTCAACCTGACGATGGAAGACGTCGCGACGAGCACGGCGATCGCGCTGCACGCCGACAAGCTCCTCTTCGTCACCGAGGTGCGCGGCATCCACGAGGACCTCGCCGACCCCGAGTCGCCGATCGATACCGAGCTGACGCTCGCCGACGCCGAGAAGATCCTCGCGTCGCTGCCGGCGCCGCAGTCGCCGAGCGACACGGCGTTCTACCTGCGCCACTGCGTGCGCGCATGCCGCGGCGGCGTCGAGCGCTCGCACATCCTGCCGTTCGCGGTCGACGGCGCCTTGCTGATGGAGGTCTTCACGCACGACGGCATCGGCACGATGGTCGTCGACGAGAAGCTCGAGAGCCTGCGCGAGGCGACCGCCGACGACATCGGCGGCGTGCTGCAGCTGATCGAGCCGTTCGAGCGCGACGGCACGCTCGTCAAGCGCGACCGGACCGAGATCGAGCGCGACATCGGCAACTACACCGTGATCGAGCACGACGGCGTGATCTTCGGGTGCGCCGCGCTGTATCCGTATCCGGAAGCGCGCACCGGCGAAATGGCGGCGCTCACCGTGTCTTCGCAGGTCCAGGGCCAGGGCGACGGCGAGCGGATATTGAAGCGGATCGAGCAGCGCGCCCGCGCGCTCGGCCTCGAGAGTATCTTCGTCCTCACGACCCGCACCATGCACTGGTTCATCAAGCGTGGTTTCGTCCAGGTCGACCCGGATTGGCTGCCGGAAGCGCGCAAGCGCAAATACAACTGGGACCGGCGCTCCCAGGTATTCGTCAAGAAACTCGCCTGATCGGGTATCGGGCGCAATCGCGCGGCGCGCCGCGCGGGAGACATCGATGGCAAGGACCGTTCATTGCGTATATCTGAAGCGCGACGCCGAAGGGCTCGATTTCGCGCCCTATCCGGGCGAGCTCGGCAAGCGGATCTACGCCTCGGTGAGCAAGGAAGGCTGGGCGGCCTGGATGAAGCACCAGACGATGCTCGTCAACGAGAATCGCCTCAATCTCGCCGACCAGCGTGCCCGCCAGTATCTCGCGCGCCAGATGGAGAATTTCTTTTTCGCCGGTGGCGCCGAGCGGCCGAGCGGATACGTGCCGCCGAGCGAGTGAGTCTCCCGTAGAATTTCGCCGGTTGCAGGCGCCCGCCCTGCAAGATTCGACGAAGGATTGTCCGTGGCGACCCTGCAGGAATTGATGGCGCAGCGCGAAGCGCTCGAGCGGCAGATCGAGCAGACCAAGAAACAGGAGCGCGGCGAGGCGATCGAAAAGGTCAAGGCGTTGATGGCCGAGTATGGCCTCACGGTCGCCGACCTCGGCAGCCGGCCCCCTTCGGGCAAGAGCAAGAAGGGCAAGGCGGGCGGCAAGGTCGCGGCCAAGTACCGCAACGCATCGACCGGCGAGACCTGGAGCGGCCGCGGCCTGCAGCCGCGCTGGCTGAAGGCGGCGCTCGCGAGCGGCCGCAAGCTCGCCGACTTCGCGGTCTGACGCGACGCCAGCCGGCGCCGTCCGGGTGCTGCGGCGTTCGTGCCGCCCTGCGCGCATTCGGCGACATGCGCGGCATGTTCGCCTGCCTATGATGTGCCGGTGATTCCGTCCGGATTCGTCCACGACCTGCTCTCGCGCGTCGACATCGTCGAGATCGTCGGCCGCTCGGTCGAGCTGAAGCGCGCCGGCTCGACGTGGAAGGGCTTGTGCCCGTTCCACGGCGAGAAGACGCCGAGCTTCACGGTGTCGGCGTCGCGCCAGACGTACCACTGCTTCGGCTGCGGCGTTCACGGCAACGCGATCGGCTTCCTGATGGAGCACCACGGGATGGGCTTCGTCGACGCGGTCCGCGACCTCGCGCAGCAAGTCGGTCTCGCGGTGCCCGAGGCGGAATCGAGGCCCGGCGAGCGCGAGGAAGCGGCCCGCCAGAAGGAAAGGCAGCTCACGCTGGTCGACGTCCTCGGCCGCGCTGCCGAGGGCTACCGTCGCCAGCTGAAGGCGAGCGATCGCGCGATCGCGTACCTCAAGGGACGTGGCCTGAGCGGCGAGATCGCCGCCCGCTTCGGGCTCGGCTACGCAACCGACGGCTGGCGCGGCCTCGCCAGCGTCTTCGCCGACTACGACGACCCGCTGCTCGAGGAGAGCGGGCTCGTCATCGCGCATGCCGACGAGTCGCAGCCGAGGTCCGACGACGCGCCGCCCAGCGGCAAGCGCTACGACCGCTTCCGCGACCGGATCATGTTCCCGATCCGATCGGTGCAAGGCAGCGTGATCGGCTTCGGCGGCCGCGTCCTCGACCGTGGCGAGCCCAAGTACCTGAACTCGCCCGAGACCCCGGTCTTCAGCAAAGGGCGCGAGCTCTACGGCCTGTTCGAAGCGCGCACCGCGATCCGCCAGCGC
>JASLGD010000442.1 GCA_030150305.1 Caldimonas sp.
CGCGCCGCGTGCCGCGAGGCCGACGACGAGGCCGGCGAGGACGTCGCCCGATCCCGAGGTGCCGAGGCCCGCCTGCCCGCCGGCGTGGCGCCAGCACTCGCCGTCCGGCGTCGCGACCATCGTCGTCGCGCCCTTCAGCGCGACGATCGCATTCCAGCGCAGCGCCGCTTCGCGCGCGTGGCGCTCCGGGTCGGCGGCGATCTCTGCCTTCGTGAAGCCGGTGAGGTGCGCCATCTCGCCGGCATGCGGCGTGAGGAGCGGCGGCCGCTCGAAGCGGCGGATGTCGAGAACGACGTCCATCGCCAGCGCGTCGAGAACGATCGCGGCGCGCGGCGTGCGCTTGAGCAGCCGGCGCGTGAACGCGCGCGTCGCCGCGCCGTCGTGCATCCCCGGGCCGACGAGCACCGCGTCGACCTTGGCGAGCGTCGCCTCGATCTTGGCGAGACCGTCGGCCGCGGGGCCGCCGAAATCGGTCTCGGGCAACGCGATCACGCGTGCCTCGGCGAGCGCGAGCGCGACTCCGCGAGCGACGCTCGCACCGGTCGCGACGGCGAGCTTGCCGGCGCCGGCGCGCAATGCCGCGTTGGCCGCGAGCAGCGCCGCGCCCGGCGTCTCGCTGCCGCCGGCGATGATGAGCGTGGCGCCGCGGTCCTCCTTGTCGGCGCTGCCGCCGGGCACGGGAAGCGGCCAGTCGCGCAGCAGGCGGGCGTCGATCTCCACCGTCGTCGCCGCCATCACGGTTTCGCCGCTGCCGGGCGATCGGCCTCGGCGGTCACCGGCGCGCCGGCCTCGCGCAGCGGCGAGACGAAGTTCTCGAGGCGGAGGACGAGCTTGCCGCGCCGGCCGGCGTTGGGATCGAATTCATACGAGGTGATGCCGCAGTTGGGAACGTCGCCGAGGCGATCGAGGGCGAGGATCTGCTGTTCGTCGAGGCGTTCGAGAAGATAGCGCATGCAGTTGACGATCACCTGGTGCGCGACCACGAGGACACGGTCGCCGCGATGCTCGCGCGCGAGCATGTCGAGGAAGCTGCGCAGGCGCAGGATGACGTCGCACCAGCTCTCGCCGCCCGGCGGACGGAAATAGAACTTGCCGACGTGGCGGCGCTGCGCGGCGAGCTCGGGGTATTTCTCGCGGATGCCGAACGTCGTCATGCGGTCGAGGATGCCGAACTCCTTCTCGCGCAGCCGCTCGTCGTGGACGCACGCGATGACGTCGTCGTCATCGGCCTCGCGGCGCAGCGCGGCGAGGACCCGGTTGCCGGTCTGGCGAGCGCGCACGTACGGCGAGCTGAGGACGATGTCCGGGCGCTCGCCTTCGGGAAGCGCGGCGAACCAGTGGCCGAGCGCGTCGGCCTGGCGCTCGCCGAGCGCGGAGAGCGGCACGTCGACGTCGCGCTCGGCGATGTCGATCAGGTGCAGGCCGCTCGCCTCGGCGGCATCCCGTGCGACGTTGCCGGCGCTCTGGCCGTGGCGAACGACCCAGAGCGTCTGCGGCCATTTCTGTTCCAACGCGGCGTCTCCCTGCGCGCTTCGCGGGCAACGGCCGTGCCCGCGCGCGGCTGTCGGTCAGTTCTCCTCGAGCGCCTTCCTGCGCGCGTACGCGAGGCGCGCGCTCGCGCGGCGGCCGAGGCGCCGTTCGATCGGCGCGAGCAGCGCGACGACGCCGAGCCAGTCGCGCGCGTAGAACGCTTCCTTGGCGCGCGCCAGCAGCTCGCGCATCCGCCCGGCATCGACGTCGCGGTCGCGCGCCGCGACGAGATCGTCCCAGAGCTGCGGCTCGTCGTTGAAGAAGCGCCGCCCGCAGCCGCGCAGCGCGCCGGCGAGGCGCTCGAACTCGGCGAGCAGCAGCTCGGGGTCGAACATCGTGTCGTAGAGGCCGTGCACGCGCTGCGGAAACGGCGCGCTGCTTTCGATCGCGTGCAGCTCCTCGATGCGGAACATGCCCGCGGCGCTGCAGCCGATCTCGAGGCCCAGCTCGAGCCTGAGCGGTGCGATCGAGAGCGCGACCTCGCGCCCGCTGTCGGCGTCGATCGCGCTCGCGCGATAGCGCACCAGCGCATGCGCGCCGTCGCCGTCGCCGGCGCGCTCGACGGTGCGGTGCACGCGCGCGAAGCCGTGCTCGTCGACGAGGAAGCGAAGCGCTTCCTCCTCGCACGCGCAGAACGACTCGTCGAAGGTCACGGCGACACGCGCCGGGCGCGCAGGCTCGCCATCGTTTTCTCCCCGGCGATGCGACGACGCTACTCGTCGGCCCGGCGTATCGTGCCGGAGCCGCGGCAGCGGCGACCGCGCCGGTTACACGCCGCCGTCCACTACGCCACAGGAGCGCGCCATGAACGATCTCTTCTCCCTCGCCGGCAGGACCGCCCTCGTCACCGGCGGCTCGCGCGGCATCGGCCGCATGATCGCGGCCGGGTTCCTGCGCGCCGGCTGCCGCGCCGTCTACATCTCGTCGCGCAAGGCCGACGCGTGCGACGCGACCGCGCGCGAGCTGTCGTCGCTCGGCACCTGCGTGTCGCTGCCGGCCGACGTCTCCGACGCGCAGGGCGTGCAGTCGCTCGTCGCCGCGTACGGCGCGCGCGAGAGCGCGCTCGACATCCTCGTCAACAACGCCGGGGCGGCGTGGGGCGAATCGTTCGACACCTTCCCCGAGAAGGGCTGGGACAAGGTCGTCAACCTCAACTTGAAGACGCCGTTCTTCCTGACCCAGGCGCTCGCGACGCCGCTGCGCAAGGCGGCGAGCGCCGAGCGGCCGGCCAAGGTCATCAACATCGCGTCGATCGACGGCATCTCGGTCAATCCGCAGGAAACGTACTCGTACGCCGCGAGCAAGGCCGGGCTGATCCAGCTGACGCGGCGGATGGCGCTCAGGCTCGCGCCCGAGCACATCGTCGTCAGCGCGATCGCTCCGGGCGCGTTCGCGTCGGAGATGAACCGTGCCGCGCGCGACCACGCCGACGAGGTCCGGAAGCGGATCCCGTCGGGCCGGATCGGCGTCGACGACGACATGGCGGGGGCAGCGATCTACCTGGCGTCGCGCGCCGGCGACTACGTCGTCGGCTCGACGCTCGTCGTCGACGGCGGCGTGACGCATGCCCGCTCCTGAGACCCTGCGGGTGAGTCTGGTAATGGACAAAAAGTTGTTTTTTGTCTAGCAGTGGACTAGGCTGTCGGCGCCCTTCAGGCTTCGGACACCGACACCCCACGGCCACCGCAATGAGCGCGCTTCTCCAGCCGGCGCAAGCCGCCGTCGACCTGACTTCCGCGCGTGCGGCCGGCGCAGCGCTGCGCACGTTCTTCCGCCTCGCCGAGGCCTGGGATCTCACCGGCGCCGAGCAGGCGGCGCTGCTCGGCGTCGCGCGAGCGACGCTCTATCAGTGGAAGCAGGGCAAGGTCGGTCCGCTCGATCGGCATGTCCTCGAGCGGCTGTCGCACCTGTTCGGCATCTACGCTTCGCTGCAGATCCTCTTTCCGGCGTCGGGACGCGCCGAGGAGTGGATCCGAAAGCCCAACAGCGCGCGCCTGTTCGGCGGGCGCTCGGCGCTCGAGCGCATGCTCGGCGGCCAGATCTCCGACCTCTTCGTCGTTCGCGAGTACCTCGACGCTCAGCGCGGCGGCAAGGCATGAGCGTCGCGCACGAGGCCCAGGCGGGCGCGCGCGCGGCGCAGCCGGCGGCAGCGCAGCGGCCGACCAAGATCGATCCGGCGACGGTGCCGGTGCGGCGGATCACCTGGCGGCCGTCGTACCGCCTGATTCCGTCGCGCTACCCGACCGTCGGCCTCTACGACGCCATCGCCGATCCCGCCGACCTCGACGTCGTCTTCGCGATCGAGGCGCTCGCCAACCCGCGCATCCGCGACGAGCTCGGCGAGATCACGCTGGTCGCCAAGGAAGAGCGCGTCACCGGTCCCGGCGCGACCCCGGTGATGGCCGCGTTCACGCATCTCAACAAGGACGGCTCGCGCTTCTCCGACGGCAGCTACGGCGTCTACTACGCGGCGCATTCGCTCGAGACCGCGATCGCCGAGGTCAGCCACCACCGCGCGGTGTTCCTGCGCAGCACCGACGAGCCGGCGATCGACATCGACCTGCGCCTCATCACCGCCAACGTCGAGGCCGACCTGCACGACCTCGCCGAGCCGGGCGAGGCGGCGAACGCGCCGAACCGCTTCGTCGCAGCGCTCGACGCCGACGACTACGCGCCGTCGCAGGCGCTCGGCCGCGCGCTGCGCACCGCCGAGAGCTGGGGGATCCGCTATCCGAGCGTGCGCCACGCCGCCGGCGAGTGCGTCGGCATCTTCCGTCCGCGCGCGCTGCGCCACGCCAAGGCGGCCGGCCACTACGCGCTCTGCTGGGACGGCGCGCGCTTCACCCACTGGTACGAGAAGCGGCCGCCGAACGCGGTAGCGGGCTAGCGCGAGCGCTCCGTTCGTTTGCTTACAAACGCGCCTGCGCTCGTCGCCGCGGGTGCCGCGATCCGACACGCACGGTCGCCTTGCGACGCGCTCGCGCAGCCGAAGATGCCAACAAGTTCTCGCGCCGCCGATGGCACGCCGCCTGCGTCTGCCGCGGCAAACGATGTTCTCGCTGACGCTCGTCTTCGTTCACCTGCTGGCCGCATCGATGGCGCTCGGGGCGATCGTCGCGACCGACCTGCGGTTGCTCGGCAAGCTGGCGCAGGACCGCGTCCGCATCGCGCCGCCGAACGCGTTCGTCGTTCGGATCGTCGTCGTGTCGCTGGTCGTCCTCTGCCTCACGGGCGCCGCGATCGTCTGGCACGACGCACTCGCGCACCCCGGCGTTCTCGCCAACCCGAAGCTCCAGGCCAAGGTCGTGCTCGTCGCGTTGCTCGCCGCGAACGCGTTCGTTCTCCACCGGGTGACGTTTCCCCGGCTCACGCGCGGCCGCCGCATCGCCCGTTGGGGGACGCTCGACTGGGTCGCGATCGCGGTGCCGATCGCGGCGTCGAACGCGCTCTGGCTCTTCGTTGCGTTTCTCGGCATCGCGCGCGCCTGGAACGACACCGTGGCCTTCCCCGACGTCCTCGCCGCGGCTGCGGTCGCGTACCTCGCGGTGCAGGCGAGCGTCGTCGCGATCCTGGTCATCGCCAGCCGTCCGATCGACCCCGAGCAACAGCGCTGGACCGACGTCGTGCGCCGCACGCTCGCCTCGATCGGCGACCTCGGCGCGTCGCCGCGGCCGCTCGCCGGCACCCCGCGCCGTCGCTTCGACGATCCGGTCGACGACGAGGACAGCCACCTCGCCGCGGCGATCGCGATCGTCGCGGCGCGTACGCGTGCGCCGAGTCCCACCGAGCCCGACCTGCAGTTCGCGACGACCGATCGCGCGCCGCGGCGCCGGCGGCGCTGAAGCGCGCGCTCAGCCAACCCGCGGCTGCCGGCCGGTGACGGGATAGACGGGATCGGTGTAGCCCGGCGTCGACGCGTGTCCGGCCGGGACCATCGCATCGACGAGCGCCTCGTCGTCGGCGTCGAACGGCGCGTCGAGGGCGGCGAGGTACTGCTGCCACTGCGCGAGCGACTTCGGCCCGCCGATCACGCCGTGCACGAGCGCGTTGTTCCACACCCAGCCGAGCGCGAACTGCAGCGGCGTGCGGCCGCGTGCCGCCGCGTGCTCGGCGATGCGCCGGGCGAGCGCGACCGACTCGGGACGGAACTCGGTCTGCAGCAGGCGCGGGTCGTTGCGCGCCGCGCGCGAGCCTTCGGGCGGCGCCGCATCGGGCGCGTACTTGCCCGAGAGGACGCCGCGCGCGAGCGGGCTGTAGGCGACGACGCCGACGCCGTAGTGCGCGCAGCACGGCAACAGCTCGGTCTCGATGCCGCGCGTCATCGCGTTGTACGGCGGCTGGCAGACGATCGGCGGCGGGATCCTCGCGGCGCGACACAGCTCGACCATCCGCGCGACGCGCCAGGCGCGAAAGTTGGAGACGCCGAAGTAGAGCACCTTGCCGCTCGCGAGCAGATGTCCCATCGCTGCGACCGTCTCCTCGAGCGGAGTCGTCTCGTCTTCGCGGTGAAGGTAGAGGATCTCGACGCGGTCGGTGCCGAGGCGGGCGAGGCTGGCGTCGAGCGCTCGCGTCATGTGCCGGCGCGACAGGCCGCGGTCGTTGGCATCGGGGCTGGTCGGGTTGAAGAGCTTGGTCGCGACGACCCAGCGCTCGCGGTCGGCCGCGATCAGGCGGCCGACGATGCGCTCGGACTCGCCGTCGGCGTACGAGTCGGCGGTGTCGATCGCGTTGAGCCCCGCGTCGCGCGTCGCCGCGACGATGCGCGCCGCTTCCGCAGCGTCGGTCTGGTCGCCGAACATCATCGCGCCGAGCCAGAGCTTCGAGACCTTGAGGCCGCTGGCGCCGAGCGACGTCGGTCGGCGTGGATCGTCAGCCATGCGAAGCTCCCGACGACGATGCAGCCGCGGCTGCGGCGATGAAGCGATCGCGCAGTTCGCGCTTGAGCACCTTGCCGATCGCGCTGCGCGGCAACTCGTCGACGAGCGCGAGGTGCGCGATCCGCTGCGTCTTGCCGAGCCGCGCGTTGGCCCACGCGCGCAGCGTCTCGGCATCGAGCGCCGCGCCTTGGCGCGCGACGACCCACGCCGCCGGAGTCTCGCCCCAACGCTCCGAGGGCACGCCGGCGACCGCCGCTTCGGCGACTTCGGCGTGCTGGCGCAGCACCGCTTCGAGGTCGCTCGGGTAGAGGTTGAAACCGCCGCTGATGATCATGTCCTTGCGGCGATCGACGAGCGTGAGGAAGCCATCGTCGTCGAAGCGGCCGACGTCGCCGGTGCGGATGAAGCGCTTGCCGGTGGCGTCGAACCACTCGGCCTCGGCGGTCTTCTGCGGCTGGCCGTGGTAGCCGGCCATCATTCCCGCCGAATGGCCGACGA
Source organism: Caldimonas sp. (assembly GCA_030150305.1). Taxonomy (GTDB): domain Bacteria; phylum Pseudomonadota; class Gammaproteobacteria; order Burkholderiales; family Burkholderiaceae_C; genus Schlegelella_A. Next base: position 6,906 of record JASLGD010000442.1, read on the forward strand.
CCTCGCCGGTCGCGCCCTTCGGCAGCTCGCGGCCGTCCTCGTCGATCAGGCGGATGTCGTGGTTCTCGACCGGCGTGCCGACGGTGTGCAGCTTGTCCGGGTGCTCGTGCGCGGCGAGGATGCACGTTCCTCCGCCTTCGGTCATGCCGTAGAACTCGACGAGGCCGCCGGGCCAGCGCGCGAGCACGTCGGCCTTCAGCGCCGCCGCGAACGGCGCGCTGGTGCAGAACTTCATGCGAAACGACGACAGGTCGAAGTCGCCGAAGCGCGGATTCGTCATCAGCCGCTGGTACTGCACGGGGACGAGCATCGTGTGCGTCGCGTGGTGGCGCTCGGCGAACGCGAGATAGCGCTCGACGTCGAACTTGTCCATCAGCACGACGGTGCCGCCGAACGCGATCGTCGGGAAGAAGACGACGAGCGTCGTGTTCGAGTAGAGCGGCGTCGCGAGCAGCGTGACGGTGCTGCGGTCGTAGCCGAAGCGCCCGCCGCGCATGACGTGCGTCCAGCGCATCCCGTGCGGCTGCACGATGCCCTTCGGCGTTCCCGTCGTGCCCGACGAGTAGATGATGTTGAACGCCATGTCGGGCCGGACCGCGACCGGCTGCGGCGTGCTGCCGGCCGGCGCGAGCCAGGCGTCGAGCGGCGTGCCGGGCGCGCCTTCGGCGAGGGCGACGAGCGCCGGACCGCCCTCGCGCGGGAGGCCGCCGAGCACGTCGGCCGCGCTGGCGTCGACGAAGACGATGCGCGCGCCGGCATCGCCGAGCATCGAGCGAAAGCTCGCCGGCGTCACCGAGGACGCGAGCGGCGCGACGACGACGCCGGCGCGCAGCGCGCCGAGAAACACCGCCGCGTAGGCGACCGAATTGCGCGCGCAGACCGCGATCGCCTCGCCCGCTGCGACGCCGTCGCGCTGCAGGCTCGCGGCGACGCGGTCCATCAGGGCGTCGAGCGAGCCGTAGTCGATCGCTGCGCCTTCGGCGTCGACGATCGCGGCATGGAGCGGCGCTGCGAGCGCGTGCTCGTGGACGAGCTCGGCGATCGGCCGAAACGGCGGCGGCGGATCGGCTTCGTCGCCCACGACGGGTTGCGTGATCGAAGCTGGGTTCATGGCGAAGGTGGCGTGAGCGGCCGCACCATGCGGTCGAGGAGATGGTCGAGCGCGCCGTCGAGGTCGTCGCAGCGGCCGGTGTGCACCGCGGAGGTCTGGATGATCGTGCTGCGCGGCGCGACCAGCCAGTGGAAGCGCTCGCGCAGCGAGAGCTTGCCGATCGCACCGGCGGCGGCGCCACCGCTGCAGACCGCCGCGATCGCCGCGAGCGCGGTGCGGATCGCGGCGAGGTCGATCTGCGGGTCGAGCGCGCGCAGGCGCGCTTCGTCGACCGCGAAACGAGCGGCGAGATAGCGCTCGGCGTCGGACGAGACGATCGCACCGACGTTGACGAACTCGCCGCGCTCGACCCGCGGCACGACGCGGACGATCGCGTAGTCATACGTGCAGCGATCGGGCACGCTCGGCCTCCTCTGCAAAGGCGCGCGGCGCTTCGAGCCGGCGCGCGAGATAGCGCGAGTACGCCGCGCGCTGCGCGGGCTTGCCGCCGTGGGCAGCGTCGGCGGCGAGCCAGTCGTCCGGGATGAGCGACGCGATCGCGTCGAGGGTCGCCGTCGGCAGCGCCGCGCTCAGCGCCGCGTCGGCATCGCCGAGGCGCGTCGCGAACGGCAGCAGGACGTGGTCCTTGATCGCGGCGAACGGCATCGCGGCGCGATCGTCGAAGTCGGTCGACGCATGGTGGAAGTAGAGCGCCGCCCCGTGGTCGATCAGCCAGAGGCGATCGTGCCAGACGAGCATGTTCGGGTTGCGCGGCGTGCGGTCGAGGTTGCTGACGTAGGCGTCGAACCAGACGATGCGCGACGCGAGCTCGGCGTCGGCGCGCCACGAGAGCGGATCGAATGCGACGGCTCCCGGCAGGTAGTCGAGCGCGAGGTTCATCGCCGCGCTGCCGTCGGCGTGCGTCGCGCTGGCGCGGATGAGGTCCTGGATCTCGGGGTCGGGCTCGGTGCGCGCAAGGTCGCCGTCGATCGTCGCGAACACGATCTCGGGGACGGGCAAGCCGAGCGCGCGGCCGATCTCGCCGGCGACGAGCTCGGCGATCAGCGCGCGCGGCCCCTGGCCGGCGCCGCGGAACTTGAGGACGTACAGGCCGTCGTCGTCGCCTTCGACGATCGCCGGCAGCGAGCCGCCCTCGCGCAGCGGCGTCACGTAGCGCGTCGCGTGCACCGACCTCATGACGCGGCGGGCGAGATCAGCCCGTGCGTGCGGTACGCCATGAGCGCCAGGCAGGCGGCGAGTCGAAAGTAGACCGCGACGAGCATCGTCCCGCCGCTCGCGAACAGCTTGCCGAGCTTGGCGCCCGACAGCAGCAGGGAGAGCAGCTTGATCACGCGCGATTCTAGGAGCGCCCCTTGAAACCGCGCCGCGCGGCCGCCATCTCCGGCGCGCCGCCCGCGGCACCCGCCGACCCCGATCGAGAACAATGCGCCGATGGACAAGCAAACCCTAACCTTCCAGGCCGAGGTCCAGCAGATCCTGCACCTCGTCACCCATTCGCTCTATTCGAACAAGGAGATCTTCCTTCGCGAGCTGATCTCGAACGCGTCCGACGCGTGCGACAAGCTGCGCTTCGAGGCGATCGACACCCCCGAGCTCTACGAGGGCCAGACCGAGCTCGCCGTGCGCGTGTCGTTCGACAAGGACGCCAAGACGATCACGATCGCCGACAACGGCATCGGCATGTCGTCGGAGGAGGCGGTCGCCAACCTCGGCACGATCGCCAAGAGCGGCACGCGCGAATTCATGTCGGCGCTCCAGGGCGACCAGAAGAAGGACGCGCAGCTGATCGGCCAGTTCGGCGTCGGCTTCTACTCGGCGTTCATCGTCGCCGACCACGTGACGGTCGAGTCGCGGCGCGCCGGCCTTCCCGCCGACCACGGCGTGCGCTGGAGCTCGCAGGGCGCCGGCGCCTTCGACGTCGAGCAGATCACGCGCGCCGAGCGCGGCACGAGCGTCGTCCTCCATCTCCGCGACGACGAGGAGGAGTTCCTCTCGTCGTGGAAGCTGCGCTCGATCATCTCCAAGTACTCCGATCACATCTCGCTGCCGATCCTGATGCAGAAGGAGGAGTGGGACGCCGAGGAGAAGAAGCAGGTCACGCGCGACGAGTGGGCGCCCGTGAACAAGGCGGCCGCGCTCTGGACGCGGCCGAAGAGCGAGATCACTGCCGAGCAGTACGCCGAGTTCTACAAGCAGATCAGCTACGACACCGAAGCGCCGCTCGCCTACACGCACAACCGCGTCGAGGGCAGGAGCGAATACACGCAGCTGCTCTACATCCCGGCGAAGGCGCCGTTCGACCTCTGGAACCGCGACAAGCGCGGCGGCGTCAAGCTGTACGTGAAGCGCGTGTTCATCATGGACGACGCCGAGGCGCTGATGCCGGTGTACCTGCGCTTCGTCAAGGGCGTCATCGACTCGAGCGACCTGCCGCTCAACGTCAGCCGCGAGCTGCTCCAGGAAAGCCGCGACGTCAAGGCGATCCGCGAGGGCTCGACCAAGCGCGTGCTGTCGATGCTCGAAGGGCTCGCCGAGAGCGACGACGCCGCCGAGCGCGAGAAGTACGCGAAGTTCTGGAAGGACTTCGGCAACGTCATGAAGGAGGGCATCGGCGAGGACTTCACGAACCGCGAGCGGTTGACCAAGCTCTATCGCTTCTCGTCGACCGCGGTCGACGACGGCGCCACGCAGAGCGTCTCGCTGCCCGACTACGTCAAGCGGATGAAGGAAGGCCAGGACGCGATCTACTACGTCACCGCCGAGACGCTCGCGACCGCAAAGAACAGCCCGCAGCTCGAGATCTTCAAGAAGAAGGGCATCGAGGTGCTGCTGCTCACCGATCGCGTCGACGAGTACCTGCTCGCGCATCTGTACGAGGTCGACGGCCACCCGCTGCAAAGCGTCGCCAAGGGCGCGGTCGACCTCGGCAAGCTCGCCGACGAGGAAGAGAAGAAGCACGCCGAGGAAGCCGCCGCCGCGTTCAAGCCGACGCTCGAGCGGCTCAAGGTCTCGCTCAAGGACCGCGCCAAGGACGTCCGCGTGACGACGCGCCTCGTCGACTCGCCGGCGTGCCTCGTCGTCGAGGAGGGCGACATGAGCGGCCACCTCGCGCGCATGCTCAAGCAGGCCGGGCAGGGCGCGCCCGCGGTGCAGCCGATCCTCGAGGTCAACGCCGAGCATCCGCTCGTCAAGAAGCTCGAGACGAGCGAGCGCTTCGACGACCTCGCGGCGATCCTGTTCGAGCAGGCGATGCTCGCCGAGGGCGGCCAGCTCGAGGATCCGGCGGCGTACGTGCGCCGGGTCAACGCGCTGCTGCTGTCCTGAGGCGGGCTCGCTTCACTCCGGGCTGCCGAGCGGCGGCTCGGCCATCGCCTCGAGCTGCTCGGCCAGGCGCGTGCACTGGTCGGCCCAGTACGCGGGCGAGGCGAACCACGGGAAGTTGATCGGAAACGTCGGGTCGCCCCAGCGCCGCGCGATCCACGCGCTGTGGTGGAGCATGCGCAGCGTGCGCAGCGGCTCGACGAGCCGCAGCTCGCGCCAGTCGAACTCGCTGAACGATTCGTAGCCGTCGAGGACGTCGACGAGTTGGCGCGTCATCGCGGCGCGGTCGCCCGAGAGCAGCATCCACAGATCCTGGACCGCGGGGCCGGTGACCGCGTCGTCGAGGTCGACGAAGTGCGGCCCGGCGTCGGTCCACAGGACGTTGCCCGGATGGCAGTCGCCATGGAGGCGGATCGTGCGCGGCGATGCGGTCGCGAACGCTTCGCGGCACGCATCAAGCGCGCGGTCGGCGAGCGCGTGCCAGCGACCGACGACGTCGGCCGAGACGAGACCTTGCTCGAGCAGGAAGTCGCGGCTCGCCTCGCCGTAGCTCGCGACGTCGAGCGCGATGCGATGCACGAACGACGCACGCGCGCCGACCGCGTGCAGCCGGCCGAGGTAGCGCCCGAGCCAGCGCAGCACCTCGGGGTCCTCGAGCTCGGGAGCGCGGCCGCCGTGTCGCTCGGTGACGCCGAAGCGATACGCGGCGCCGGCTTCGGTGCGGACGCGCGCCAGCGTCGCGCCTGCCGAGTCGATCGCATCGGCGAACGGCGACCCGCCGTCGACGGTGAGCTCGATCGGCGTGGCCACCGGGATCTCGGCGTGGGCGAGCTCGGCGGCGAAGGCGTGCTCCTCGAGGATCTGCGCGTCGCTCCATCGCGCCGGCCGATAGAACTTGGCGACGACGACGCGACCGTCCTCGAGAAACGCCTGGTAGACGCGGTTCTCGTACGAGTTGAGCTGGATCAGCCTGCCGTCGCCGCGCAGGCCGACGCCGTCGAGCGCGTCGAGCACGCCGCCGGGCGTGAGGTCGGCGTAGGGCGCAGGCGCCGGACCGGTCGCGAAGTCCTCGGGCATCGTTGCCGCCGGCAAGCGGCGCGCCGAATCAGTGGTGCGTGCGCGATTCGATCGGCGCCGGCGTGTCGACGACGACGCCGGCCGGCTCGTCGTGGTCGTCGGTGCCGTTGCGCAGCGGCGCCGCAGCGCGACCGCCGCCGCTGTTCTCGTGGCCGTTGACGTTGCGCAGCGGCGTGCGCGGGTTGGCGTACGTCAGCGACGCGAACTCGCTGTTGCCGAGCGTGTCCTGGCGGTTGTCGGGCGCGAAGAACGAATCCTGGAACGCGGTCGAGTCCTGCCACAGCGCGCTGCGCTGCGCGCGCCGCGTCGCGACGGTGCTCGCGAGCGAGTCGCGCGCATCGTCGAGATCGCGCGGCGGCACGATGCCTGGCTGCGGTCCGCGTGCGGTCGCCGCGGTGCTGCTCGGCACGAGCAGCTGCAGCTCGGCCGCGGTCGGCAGGTTGTCGACCGGGCAGCGCAGGTAGCGGATGCGACACGCGCCGAGCACCGACTGCTTGATCTGCAGAATGCGCCGCGAGTTGCCGCGATCGGTGTCGAGGTCGATCGCCGCGAGCACGCGACCGTTCGCGCTGCAGACCGCGAACGTGACGTTGATCGCGCCGAGCAGGTCGTACCAATAGCGGACTTCGTCGGGATTGGTCGGCTGCGAGAAGCGGACCAACGGCAGCTTCGACAACACGATGTGGTGCGGGAGCGCTTCGCGCAAGAGCTTGTAGACGCGCCGCTCGTCGGTCGAGAACACCGGGCGTGCAGACAGCGACCACTCGGTCGGCAGCGGTTGCGGTCGACGCGGCCGGCGCAGCAACCAGAGGCCGACGAGAACGACCACGGCCAGCAGCATCAACGCCAGCACGGCTGCGATCGACCAAAGCGTTCCCATCGTGCCGTCACCCCAGAGCGCGCGGAAGCCCCGGCGCTGATGCCGGGCGAAGCCTTGGATGTTAGCGGCGACTTTGCCGCCGCGGCATCCCTCTTACGATTGCGCGGCGCGACTCGGGCAGAACCCGACGAGCGGCTAGGACGTCGAAGCGTCGTCCTGGGCGACGAACGCCTCGTCGGGCGGCGCCTCGCTCCCCCGATCGGCGGCAACGAGCGGGGCGGCGCCGCTGCCCCCGGGGGCGGCCGACGCGGGTTCCGGTCCAGCCCGCAGGGCGTGTAGCTTCCACTGGTAGTCGAACTCGGCGGCGCGTTCACCGATCACCTCGTCGAGATGCGACGCGAGCGAGTCCGGCGGCAGCTTCAGCCACGCCTCGGACTCCGACCCGGCGCGCTCGACGATCGCGCCCGCGCCCTTGGCGATCCTCAGCATCGCGATGTTCTCGCTCAGCGCGTGGATGAAGATCGTCTCGACGCCGCGGTTGCGCGCGTGCAGCATCGCGTGCTCGAACAGGCGGCGGCCGAAGCCGCGCCCCCGGGACTTCGGCAGGACCGAAACGCCGAACTCGGACGCCGCGGCGCGTCCGCGCGACGGATCGCCGTCGCGGTGCGCGAGGTGGGCGAGCGCGATCAGCTCGAGCCGCCGGTTGAAGATGCCGAACACCTCGTCGTGCTCGAAATCGATCGTGTCGACGTAGCGACGGATCTGCGCGTCGGTCGCCGCATACCCGAAGCGCAGATAGCGCGAGCGCTCGTCGAGGGCGGTCAGGTGCGTCACGATGCGGTCGCGATGGCGCGGGCCGAGGTAACGGATCGGCACCCAGGAGCGTCCGCTGCGCGGTGGGCGACCGTCGCTCTGCGGGCCGGACTCGGACGGCTGGGCTGGGGTGAAGACGGGAAGGAGGATGCTCATGGGCTGCGAGAGCTCCGGCAATCGGACTCATAGCGCCTAGGGTTTTCCCGAAGTGTACGGTCGCGGCCTAGGCACCGCTCCCCAACGCCCAGGCGGCGGCCCAGACCGGGCGCCAGGCGCTGCTAGAATCGTAGGCTTTTCGCTTCCAGCCTTGGCGAGAGCTGCCGTGATCCGCGGCAGGATCGAGCGAGCGCGAGCGCCCACCAGACGAAGTGCGGCCGAGCGGCTCGCGGCAAGAGGCCCGACAACTATCGTACAGAACCCATGAAAACCTTCAGCGCAAAAGCCGCCGAAGTGACGCATGAGTGGTTTGTGATCGACGCGACCGACAAGGTCCTGGGCAGGGTGGCCAGTGAAGTCGCCCTTCGCCTGCGCGGCAAGCACAAGGCCATCTACACGCCTCACGTCGACACCGGCGACTTCATCGTCGTCGTCAATGCCGAGAAACTCCGCGTCACCGGCAACAAGGCCGACGACAAGATCTACTACCGACACTCGGGCTATCCGGGCGGCATCCGCGGGATGCGGTTCAAGGACATGCAGGCGCGCCATCCTGGCCGCGCGCTCGAGAAGGCCGTCAAGGGAATGCTTCCCAAGGGGCCGCTCGGCTACGCGATGATCAAGAAGCTGAAGGTGTACGCGGGCGACACGCACCCGCACACCGCGCAGCAGCCCAAGAAACTCGACATTCTTCAGGACGCCCGATGATCGGCAACTGGAACTACGGCACCGGCCGTCGCAAGTCTTCGGTCGCGCGCGTCTTCATCAAGAAGGGCAGCGGCCAGATCCTCGTCAACGGCCGTCCGGTCGAGCAGTACTTCGGCCGGCAGACCTCCATCATGGTCGTCCGCCAGCCGCTCGTGCTGACCGCGAACGACCAGGCGTTCGACATCCGCGTCAACGTCCACGGCGGCGGCGAGACCGGCCAGGCGGGGGCCGTCCGCCACGGGATCACGAGGGCGCTGATCGACTACGACGCGGCGCTCAAGGGCGACCTGAGCCGCGCCGGATTCGTGACTCGCGACGCGCGCGAGGTCGAGCGCAAGAAGGTCGGCCTGCACGGCGCGCGTCGACGCAAGCAGTTCAGCAAGCGCTGAACCGAAGAAGGCGCCGGCAAGGCGCCCCTCGCCCAAGAGGGCGCCGTCGACGCGCCCTTGGGCGTCTCGGCCCTTGCGTTCGGCCGGTCGAACCGCACGTACCGCTTGTCCCCGCGACGACGCGGGGACGGCCGTTCGCCGATAATCCCGCCAGTCCTTGTCCCAGGAGCGTTGCATGAGCGCAGTCGCCGATTCGATCGTTTCGTCGCCGGAGGCCGATGCGCCGCCGCCGCCGCTCGTCTTCACCGACAGCGCCGCGAACAAGGTCAAGGAGCTGGTCGACGAGGAAGGCAACCCCGATCTCAAGCTGCGCGTGTTCGTGCAGGGCGGCGGCTGCTCGGGCTTCCAGTACGGCTTCACGTTCGACGAGATCGTCAACGACGACGACACGGCGATGGAGAAGAACGGCGTCACCTTGCTCATCGACGCGATGAGCCTGCAGTATCTCGTCGGCGCCGAGATCGACTACAAGGACGATCTCCAGGGCGCGCAGTTCGTGATCAAGAACCCGAACGCGACGACGACGTGCGGTTGCGGCTCGAGCTTCTCGGCGTGAGTGCGCTGATCTGACGGCAATGGGCCGCCGCGAGGCGGCCTTGTCGCGATGGGCCGCCGCCGAGGCGGCCTTGTCGTTTTCGGAGCGCCCGAGCGCTCAGCCCGCCGGATAAAACGCGCCGAGGATGCGCGGACCCGCAGCTCCGGTGGCCGCC
>JASLGD010000454.1 GCA_030150305.1 Caldimonas sp.
GGCGCGACCGCCTGCTCCTGCGTTGCTTCTGCAGCGGCGGCCTGCTCGGACGCGGGCTGCCGACCCTTGAGGCCGGCGGGCACGAATCCTGCAATGGCGATCACGATCAGGACGACGACGGCGACCTTGGCCGCAGTGCGAGAAGAATTGCTCGTGGACGAGGACTTGCGATCGGGCATGGCTCGGGCGGCTGCGCTCTGCGACCGATTCTAGGCGGCGATGACGACACCCTTCGTTCCCCACGCCGCCGTGCGCGACCCCGGACGGCTACTCGATCACACCCTCTCCGAGTGGGGCGGCCAAGGCGACGTCTGGGTGTTCGGCTACGCATCGCTGATCTGGCGCCCCGAGTTCGAAGCGGCCGAAGAGCGACCGGCGACGGTCCATGGCTGGCATCGCGCGCTCGCGATGCGCTCGCGCATCAACCGCGGCACGCCCGAATGCCCCGGGCTGGTCTTCGCGCTCGTCCCCGGCGGCTCGTGCCGCGGCCGCGCGTACCGCATCGAGCAGGGGCGCGTCGCGGCCGAGCTCGAGCGGCTGTGGGCGCGCGAAATGCCGTCGGGCGTCTACGACCCGAGATGGCTGGCGTGCCGCACGCCGCAAGGCATCGTTCGCGGCCTGGCGTTCACGCTCAGCCGGCGCAGCCCGAGCCACACCGGCCGGCTCGGCGAAGGCGAGCTCGTCGAGATCTTCCGCACCGCCAACGGACGCTACGGCAGCACGCTCGCGTATCTGCTCGAGACCGCGCACTCGCTGCGCACGTGCGGCATCCGCGATCGCGACGTCGAGCGGCTGGTCGCGCTCGCCCGGCGGCACGCGCTCACCGCGTGAGCCGAAGCCGCCGCAGCGGCGCGCGGGGTGAAGCCTAGTACGACGAAGCCGCGAACGGCGGCACCGCCCCCGCGGCTCCGGCGCGCATCGCGGCGACGCTCTTGCGCAGCGCCTCGAGGTCGCCCTCGGTGTCGATGTCAATGAGGATGCCGGGGTCGTCGAGCTCGACCGGCGACGCCGGATAGCGCGCGATGATGCGCCGCGCGCCCTCGTCGCCGCTGAGCGCGGTGAGCTCGGGATAGAGCTCGGCGGCGAAGCCGACCGGATGACCGCGGCGGCCGCGGTACTGCGCGAACGCGACCGCGTGGTCATCGAGCGCGTTCGCGACGGCGAGCACCGTCGAGGGCTGGATCAGCGGCATGTCGCCCGGCAGCACGAGCCAGCCGCTCGAATCGGGGCTCGCGGCGACGCCGGCGGCGATCGAGGTGCCCATGCCGAGCTGGCCGCCGCCGTCGCTGCCGGCGTCGGGCAGGACGACGACGTCGCGCGCGGCGACGCTGCTGCGCGCGACGTCGACGAACGCCGCGGTCGTCACGACGACCGTGCGCCGCTGCGTCGCGATCGCGGTCGCGATCGTCTGTGCGAGTACGGTCGTCTCGCCGAGCGCTTGCGCGAGCTTGTGGTGGCCGACGCCGAAGCGCGAGCTCCGGCCGGCGGCGAGCACCACGACGGTGGGACGGGCGGCCATGCGGCGAGGATGGGAGAGCAGCATCGATCGAGGTAGTGGGAGGTCTACGTAAGGCCTTCCCCCAACGCGCGGTGGCAAGGCGTGCGCCGGTGCCCGCCGCGTTCCTATACTCGGCCGATGACCGATCTGGCCGCGCTGCGCAAGAGCTACGAGCTCGCCGAGCTCGACGAGCAGGCGTCGGCCGCCGATCCGATGCAGCAGTTCGAGCGCTGGCTCGCCGAGGCGATCGCCGGCCGGGTGCCGGAGCCGAACGCGATGACGCTCGCGACCGTCGGCGGCGACGGCCGTCCTTCGACGCGGATCGTCCTCATCAAGGGGTTCGATGCGCGCGGGATCGTCTGGTACACCAACTACCAGAGCAGGAAGGGCCGCGAGCTCGCGGTCCATCCGTTCGCCGCGCTGCAGTTCCACTGGGTCGAGCTCGAGCGCGTCGTGCGCATCGAGGGTGCGGTCGAGAAGGTCTCCGACGCCGAGTCGGACGCGTACTTCGCGTCGCGGCCGCTCGATTCGCGGATCGGCGCGTGGGCGTCGCCGCAGAGCGAGGTCATCGCGTCGCGGGCGACGTTGCTCGCCAACGCGGCGCGCTACGGCGCGCAGTTCATGCTGAAGCCGCCGCGGCCGCCGCACTGGGGCGGCTACCGCCTGCTGCCCGAGACGTGGGAGTTCTGGCAGGGACGCAAGTCCCGCCTGCACGACCGGCTGCGCTACCGCCGCGACGGCGCGGCGTGGCTGCGCGAGCGGCTCGCGCCCTAGCGCGCGGTCACGGCTCGCCGAGCCAGTAGTCGAGGTCCTCGTCGCGGCGCGACATCCGCGCGAAGTCGGGCTTGCCGCGCGGCCCCGTCATCGCGAGGTACTTTCCCGAATCGGGGTACTCGACGATCTCGGGGCGCTCCTGCGTGCTGATCGACAGGTACTTGAGCGGCGCATCGGAGGTGTTGACGATCTGGTGCGGATAGTCGGGCCCGGGCGGCAAGAACGCGACGTCGCCGGCCTTCAGCTCGAGCATCTCGCCGGCGACGCGCAGCGCGCCGCGCCCTTCGAGGACGACGAACGCCTCCTCCTGCGCATGGTGCAGGTGGTACGGGCACGAGCGCATTCCCGGCGCGACGATGTCGACGCTGATGCCGAGCCCGCGCGCCGCCGTGCCGGCGCCGAGGCGGCCGCACAGCGTGTCGTAGAGCGGCGGCCGCGACTCGCGCTCCTTCGGCAGCTCGTCGATGTTCCTGATCAGCTGCTCGCGCAGCGCTCGTCCCCGTTCGCTCATGGTGTCCTCGCTTGCGATCGACATCGCGATGATGCGCTTGCCAACGGTCACAAGATGCGAAGACGGGTCCGGCACAATCGCGCCGCTCTCGCCTCGCCGCCGCACGCACGCACGTGAACAGTCTCTTCGCTTCGCTCGGCATCGAGTCGTGGAAGCCCGTCGTCGCCGCGCTGCTGCTGCCGCCGGTGCCGCTGCTGCTGCTCGTGCTGATCGGCGCGCGCTTGCTGCTGCCGCGGCGCGGCCTCGGCTGGCTCGTGATCCTCGCGAGCGTCGCGCTGCTCTGGCTGTCGGCGTGCACCGGTGCCGCTCAGCTGATCGCTCACGCGCTGCTGCAGGCGCCGCCGGCGCTCAGCTTCGACCGCATCCGCGAGCTGCGCGCCGAGGTCGCTGCGAAGAAGCCGCTCGCGATCGTCGTGCTCGGCGGCGGCAGCGAGCCGTTCGCTCCCGAGTACGGCGTCGGCAGCCTGCAGGCGGCCTCGCTCGAGCGGCTGCGCTACGGCATCTGGCTCGCGGGCCAGACGGGCGCACCGCTCGCGTTCAGCGGCGGCGTCGGCCGCGCCCAGCAAGGCTCGACGTCGGAGGCGCGCGTCGCTGCGAAGATCGCCGCCGACGAGTTCGGGCGGCCGATCCGCTGGGTCGAGGACGAGTCGCGCGACACGCGCGAGAACGCGGCGAAGACGATGGCGCTGCTCAAGCCCGCCGGCATCCAGCACATCGTCCTCGTCACCCACGGCTACCACATGCCGCGCGCGCTGCGTGCGTTCGCCGACGCGGCCGGTCCGGGCGTGCAGATCGACGCCGCGCCGATGGGATTGGCGCGCGGCTTGCAGACGTCCGCGCTCGAATGGCTGCCGAGCACGGAGGGCTTTCGCGACGTTCGCCAGATCGTGCGCGAGCTCGGCGGCCTCTGGGCCGGCGCCTGACCGCGGCCGCGGCGACCGCGATGGCGTGGCACGGCGAGCTCGCGCTCGACTATCGCTCAGCTTCCGGCCGCACCGTCGTGCGCGACCGCCACGACGGACCGCTGCGCGTGCTGCGGGCGCTCCACCCCGAGGGCGGCATCTGCCACAGCGTGCTCGTCCATCCGCCGGGCGGGATCGTCGGCGGCGACGTCCTCGCGATCACGGCGACGCTCGGCGAAGGCGCGCACGCGCTCGTCACGACGCCGGGCGCGACGCGCTTTTATCGCAGCGTCGGCGCGGCGGCGTCGCAGTCGCTCGACGTCGTCGCCGCAGCGGGCAGCCGGCTCGAGTGGCTGCCGCTCGAGACGATCGCGTACAGCGGCTGCGAAGCGACGAACCGGATGCGCTTCGCCCTCGCTGGCGGCGCCGAGACGATCGGCTGGGACGTCACCGCGCTCGGCTTGCCGGCATCGTCGCGGCCGTTCGCCGCGGGCCGCTTCGCGCAGTCGATCGAGGTCCCGGGACGCTGGCTCGAGCGCGCGACCATCGCTGCCGACGATCTGCAGCTGCTCGACTCGCCGCTCGGCTGGGCCGGACATCGGGTGCTCGCGACGATGTGGTTCGCGACCGGCAGCGCGCTCGCGACGGCGCGCCGCGAAGCGCTGCTCGGCGCGGCGCGCGACGTCGCGCGTGCGCAGCCGCTGCACGCGACGAGCGGCGCGACCGCGGCGCACGACGATGTCGTCGTCGTGCGCGCGCTCGCCGACCGCGTCGAGCCGGCGATGGGACTGCTGCGCGCGGTCTGGCGCGCCTGGCGGCAGGTCGCGTGGCAACTCGACGCGCCGTTGCCGCGCGTGTGGGCGACCTGAGCGCACGCACGCGCCCGTATCATCGGGCGCAGCTGGCACCGCTCTTGCGGTCGCCGGCAGCAACGTCTGCACACCGATGGACCTCACTCCGCGCGAGAAGGACAAGCTCCTCGTCTTCACCGCAGCCCTCCTCGCCGAGCGGCGGCGCGCGCGCGGGCTGAAGCTCAACCATCCCGAGGCGGTCGCGCTGATCAGCGCCGCGATCCTCGAAGGCGCGCGCGAAGGCAAGAGCGTCGCGACGCTGATGAGCGAAGGCAAGTCGATCCTGACGCGCGACGACGTCATGGACGGCATCGCCGAGATGATTCCGGACATCCAGGTCGAGGCGACGTTCCCCGACGGCACCAAGCTGGTGACCGTGCACCAACCGATCGCCTGAAGGAGGAGCACGCATGCACCGTCCACCCGCGCCGCGCATCGTCGCTGCGCTCGTCGTCGTCGCGGCGTCGTTGCCCGCGTCCGCGCACATCGTCGCCGGCTCGACGCCGCACTGGCACGCGGGCGACGGCTGGGGCGTCCTCGCCGTCGTCGCGTTGACCGCGATCGCGGCGTGGCTCGATCGCCGTCGGCGATGATCCCGGGCGAGCTGCTCGTCGCCGCCGGCGACCACACGCTGCATCGCGGCCGGCCGACGAAGACGCTGACCGTGCACAACACCGGCGACCGGCCGATCCAGGTCGGCTCGCACTACCACTTCGCGGAGACGAACGCGGCGCTCGCCTTCGACCGCGACGCCGCGCGCGGCATGCGCCTCGCGATCGCATCCGGAACCGCGGTGCGTTTCGAGCCCGGACAGCAGCGCACCGTCGAGCTCGTCGAGCTCGCGGGCGCTCGGCGCGTGTTCGGCTTTCGCGGCCTCGTCCAGGGAGCGCTCTGATGGCGGCGATCTCGCGGCGCGCGTACGCCGAGATGTACGGTCCGACGGTCGGCGACCGCGTCCGCCTCGCCGACACCGGCCTCGTCGTCGAGGTCGAGGACGACTACACCTTGCGCGCCGGCGGCTACGGCGAGGAAGTGAAGTTCGGCGGCGGCAAGACGATCCGCGACGGCATGGGCCAGAGCCAGCGCGTCGCCGCCGAAGTCGCCGACACCGTGATCACGAATGCGCTGGTGATCGACCACTGGGGGATCGTCAAGGCCGACGTCGCGATCAAGGACGGCCGCATCGCCGCGCTCGGCAAGGCCGGCAACCCCGACGTGCAGCCCGGCGTCGACGTTGTCATCGGCGCCGGCACCGAGGTCGTCGCCGGCGAAGGGATGATCCTCACCGCCGGTGGCGTCGACTCGCACATCCACTTCATCTGCCCGCAGCAGATCGAGGCCGCGCTCGCGAGCGGCGTGACGACGATGCTCGGCGGCGGCACCGGACCTGCGACCGGAACGTTCGCGACGACGTGCACGCCGGGGCCGTGGCACATCGCGTCGATGCTGAAGGCGGCCGAGGCGTTCCCGATGAACCTCGGCTTCATGGGCAAGGGCAACGCGAGCCTGCCGGCTGCGCTCGACGAGCAGGTCGAGGCCGGCGCGTGCGGCCTGAAGCTGCACGAGGACTGGGGGACGACGCCGGCGGCGATCGACAACTGCCTCGCCGTCGCCGACCGCCACGACGTGCAGGTGACGATCCACACCGACACGCTCAACGAGTCGGGCTTCGTCGAGGACACCGCGGCGGCGTTCAAGGGCCGCGCGATCGCGACCTTCCACACCGAGGGCGCGGGCGGCGGCCACGCGCCCGACATCATCCGGCTCGCCGGCCTCGCCAACGTATTGCCGTCGTCGACCAACCCGACGATGCCCTACACCGTCAACACCGTCGACGAGCACCTCGACATGCTGATGGTCTGCCACCACCTCGACCCGTCGATCGCCGAGGACCTCGCGTTCGCCGAAAGCCGGATCCGCAAGGAGACGATCGCCGCCGAGGACGTGCTCCACGACCTCGGCGTCTTCTCGATGATGTCGAGCGACAGCCAGGCGATGGGCCGCGTCGCCGAGGTCATCGTGCGCACCTGGCAGGCGGCCGACAAGATGAAGTCGCAGCGCGGCTGGCTCGCGCCCGGCGCGGGAGTCGCAGCCGCGGCGTGCGCGCACGAGTCGCGCAACGACAACTTCCGCGTCCGCCGCTACGTCGCCAAATACACGATCAATCCGGCGATCGCGCAAGGCATCGCGCACGAGGTCGGCTCGGTCGAGCCCGGCAAGCTCGCCGACCTCGTGCTCTGGAAGCCGGCGTTCTTCGGCGTCAAGCCTTCGCTGGTGCTCAAGGGCGGCATGATCGCGATGGCGGCGATGGGCGATCCGAGCGCGTCGATCCCGACGCCGCAGCCGGTGCACTCGCGGACGATGTTCGGCGGCTTCGGCGCGGCGCGCGCGCTTTCTTCGGTCACGTTCGTCTCGCAGGCGTCGCTCGACGCCGGCATCGGCGATCGGCTCGGCCTCAAGAAGCGGCTGAGCGCAGTGCGCGGCACGCGCGCGATCGGCAAGCGCGACATGGTGCTGAACGGCGCGACGCCGCGGATCGACGTCGACGCGCAGACCTACGAGGTGCGCGCCGACGGCGTCCTGCTGACGTGCGAGCCGGCCGCGGTGCTGCCGATGGCGCAGCGCTACTTCCTGTTCTGACGCGACGCCTCGCACGATGCCTTCGCTCGTCGCGAGCAAGCTGATCGCCGGCGGCCGCGGCCTCGCCAAGGCGCTGCTGCGCCGCGCTGCGACGGTCGCGCTCGACTGGGACACCCGGCAGAAGAGCCGCTTCGAGGCGATCGACTCGAGCGGCCGCACCGTCGGCGTCTTCCTGCCGCGCGGCACGGTCGTCCGCGGCGGCGACGTCCTCGTCGCCGAGGACGGCTCGCTCGTCGTCGTCGAGGCGCTCGCGCAGCCGGTGCTCGTCGCGACCGCGGCGCAGGCGTCGCACACTCCCGCGCTCGATCTCGCGCGCGCCGCGTACCACCTCGGCAACCGTCACGTCTCGCTCGAAGTTCGACCCGATCGCCTGGTGCTCGAGCCCGACCACGTGCTCGCCGAGCTGCTGCGCCGCATCGGTCTCGACGTTGTCGAGACAAGCGGTGCGTTCGAGCCCGAGGCGGGCGCTTACGACGCGGCAGCGGCGCACGGGCATCGCGGAACGCACGACCACGATCATGCGCACGAGCACGAGCACGACCAGACGCATGCGCATTCGCGCGAGCACACGCACCCGCCCGAGCACACGCACGACCACGACCACGACGACGAGCACAACCACGACCGCGCGCACGGACACGATCACGCGCCGCATCGTCACGAACAGGGCGAGCGCCACGCGCACGGGGAGTCCGGAGCGCACGCGCAGCACGACCACGGCCACCATCCGCGCAGGCCATGACGCCGATCCGCCGACCGCGTCGAGCGTCGCCTGGCGCGCGCCAAGGCACGCGCGCGAGCGGCCGACGCGACGCGCAAGCGCCGCTCGCGACCGCCGCGCTGCTGCAGCTGATCCGACTCGCGTCGCCGAGCCTTCCGGTCGGCGGCTTCAGCTATTCGGAAGGGATCGAGTCGGCGGTCGACGCCGCGCTCGTCGTCGACGAAGCAAGCGCGCGCGCCTGGCTGCTCGACCAGCTCGCGCTCGGCATCGGCCGCAGCGACCTGCCCGTCGCCGCGCGCGCGCTGGCGGCGTGGCGCCGCGACGATCGCGACACGGTGGCGTCGTGGAACGCGTGGCTCGCGACGACGCGCGAGACCAGCGAGCTCCGCCGCCAGAGCGAGCAGATGGGCCGCTCGCTCGCGCAGTGGCTGCGCCAGCGCGACGCGAACGACGCGCGCGTCGCGTTCCTCGACACGCTCGTCCCGGCGCCGATGTGGCCGGTCGCGTTCGCGCTCGCCGCCGCCGACAGCGGCGCGCCGCCGCGCGCCGTGCTCGCGAGCTTCGCCGCCGGCTGGGCGGAGAACGCGACGCAGGCGGCGCTGAAGGCGGTGCCGCTCGGCCAGGCGGCGGCGCAGCGGATCCTGGGCGCGCTCTCGGTGGCGATTCCGGGCGTCGTCGATCGCGCGCTCGCGATGCCCGCCAGCGAGCTGCAGGCGTTCGCGCCGATGCTCGCCATCCTCTCCTCGCAGCACGAGGAGCAGTACTCGCGCCTCTTCCGCTCGTGACGTGACGCGGTGCGCGCAGTGAGCCGCCTCGACCCGCGACGCCATCCTTCTCTCGGCTCGGAACGAAGACGATGACCGCACTGCACGCGATCCCCCGCCGCACCAAACGCCTGCCGCCGCTGCGCGTCGGCGTCGGCGGCCCCGTCGGCTCGGGCAAGACGACGCTGGTCGAGATGCTCTGCAAGACGATGCGCGAGCGCTTCGACCTCGTCGTCGTCACCAACGACATCTACACGAAAGAGGACCAGCGCCTGCTCACCGTCGCCGGCGCGCTCGACGCCGAGCGGATCATGGGCGTCGAGACCGGCGGCTGCCCGCACACCGCGATCCGCGAGGACGCGTCGATCAACCTCGAGGCGATCGACCGCATGCTCGCGAAGTTCCCCGACGCCGACATCGTCTTCGTCGAAAGCGGCGGCGACAACCTGGCGGCGACGTTCAGCCCCGAGCTGTCGGACCTGACGATCTACGTGATCGACGTCGCCGCGGGCGAGAAGATCCCGAGGAAGGGCGGCCCCGGGATCACGAAGAGCGACCTCTTCGTCATCAACAAGACCGATCTCGCGCCGCACGTCGGCGCCAGCCTCGAGGTGATGCGCGCCGACACGCTGCGCATGCGCGGCACCAAGCCGTTCGTGATGACCAACCTGAAGACACGCGACGGCCTCGCCGAGGTCGTCGCGTTCATCGAGCGGCGCGGGATGCTGGCGCCGGCTGCGGCGCGCTGAGCGCGGTCAGTCCCAGCCGCCGCCGGTGTCCCCGCCGCCGACGTCGCCACCGCCCGAGTCCCAGTCACCGCCGTTGCCGAAGTCGATCGGGCGCTCCTCGAGCGCGCTGCCGCCGCCGTCGGGCGAATCGAAGTAGCCGGGCTGCGCGCTGCGGCCGTCGTCGTCGTTGCGCTCGGAGCGACGGTGCAGCATCTCGCCGGCGAGCATGCCTGCGGCGACGCCGCCGGCGGCGGCAAGGCCGGTGCCGAGCATGCTGCTGCGCTGCGGCGGATAGCCCGGCGGCACGGCACCGTAGCCCGGACCGTACGCGCCCGGCATGCCGGGCTGGCCGGGCAGTCCGGGCTGCCCCGCCATTGCCGTGGGGTAGCCCGCGGTCGCGGCGCTGCGGCTGCGCGAGAAGCCGCGCCAGAGCAGGACGCCGATCACGAGGATGCCGGCGAGCCAGACCCAGCCCGGGACGCCGGTCGACACGGGTGCCGGAGCGACCGGTGCGACTGCCTGCGTTCGACGCCCGTCCTGCGCCGCCTGCGCGGATGGACGCTGGGCGTCGCGCAGCGCGGCCTCGAACGACTGGAACTTCGCCGGGTCGGTGAACTTGACGTCGGGATCGATGACGCGCGCCTTCTGGGCCTCCTCGCTCGCGAGAGCGAGCTTGTGCTGGTGGGCCAGGATCTCGGCGTAGAAGTAGTGCGCCTTCGCGCTGCCGGGCTTGGCAGCGACGACCTCGCGCATCATCGTCTCGGCCTGCGCGTACCGGCCGGCCTGCACCTCGGCCTCGACCTCCTGCAGGGTGGGCAACGCCCACGCGATCGCCGCGAATGCGGCCAGCACGACGCTCAGGATCACCTTTTTCACGGCACTTCTCCTCGGGCCGGTCGGCCCCGACCCGTTCGCTGGGCAAGTTGGCGGCCTGCTGCCCGCTTTCAAGCGGCCGGCGCGATCTTGCCGCGTCGACCTTCGCCACGCCTGCCGACCCCGCGTCGCCGAAGGGTGCATTCAGGCGGACAGCCGGCAGCGTCGCCCGCGCCGCGGCTGCCGAGAATCTCCGCCGCACGCGTCGCGACGGAGAGATTCGATGGGCTTCACGGTGCTCTTCCTGCTGCTGGTGGTGACCGCGGGCTGGTGGCTGCACAGCCGCTGGTCGGCGGTGCGCGCGGCGCAGAACGCGCGCCGCGAGGCCGAGCTGATGATCGTCTTCGAGGCGCGCTCGACGATGAAGGCCAAGCCCGTCGCCGCGTCGCCGGCGGCGAGCGACTTCTATCCGACCTTGCCCGAGCAGGCGCAGCCGCCGGCGGCGACGACCAGGCCCGGCGCCCTGCGCAACGAGCGAGGCTTCGGACCGACGCGTTGACCGCCCGGCCGGGCCGCTCGGCCGCCCGGCGTCACGCGAGACTGCGGTCCTCCTGCTTGGCCTCGTCCGAGGCCCGGCGCGTCAGGTCAGCTGGATCTGGCGCTGCGTCGGGGTCCACGAGAAGTCGGGCTCGAGACGCGGCTCGAACTCGATGCTCGCGCAGACGCACGGCGACGCTGCGACGACCGGAACGACGTGGGCGAAGACGTGGACCTTGCCGCAGCCGGTGCAGCGCCACGACGAGCTGCGGGCGAAGAAGCCCGCCGACTGCGCCGGCGTGATCACCAAGCCGGTTTCGCCCGGGGCGCCGTCGTCGGCAGGGGGCGCGATGTCGGCGAACGGCCCTTCGAGCGAGCGCCCTCGCAGGGCGAGCACCGAACGGCTCCACTGCAATACCGCTTCCCTCGCTGCCTCGATTCGACCCATGGCGTATCCCTCGCTGGCCGCGACGATAGCGCTTGCGCCGCCTCTTGTGCGCACCGGCAATCCGGCGCCCCGCGGTCGGGGGGTGTGGACGACGCCTCAGGCGGCACGTAATCGGCGTGTATCCGCGACGAATCCACCGAGCAAAGCACGCGCCCGGGCCCTCCGGCCGCCGCGCGCGCTGCCTACACTGCCGGCCATGACGACCGCCGGGCCGGCCAGCTGGGACGCTCACGCGAGCACCTTGCATCGCGTCGCGCTCGCCGCGGCGCTGCCGTCGGGACCCTCGCTCTTCGCCGACCTGCTGCGCGAGGTGATGGCGAGCCTCGGCGCCGCGTCCGGGCTCGTCGCCGTCTTCACCGACGAGACGCGGACGCGGGTGCGGACGATCGCGTCGATCCTCGACGGCAGGGTGCTCACGCCGTTCGAGTACGCGCTCGCCGGATCGCCGTGCGAGCAGGTCACCGGCAGCGACTTCCGCCACGTCGCGAGCGGCCTCGCCGACGAGTTCCGCGCGACCAGCCTGTTCGCGGCCAAGGGAATGGACTCGTACGCGGCGTACCCGCTGTGCGACAGCCACGGCGAGCGGCTCGGCCTGCTCGCCGCGATGGACCGCGGGCCGCTCGCCGACGTCGCGCTCGCCGAGGCCGTCCTCAAGATCGTCGGCAACCGGATCGCCGCCGAGCTCGAGCGGATGACGACCGAGGGCGTGCTGAAGGCGGCGGCGCTCGCGGTCTCGAGCGCGCGCGGCGCGACCGTGTTCGCCGAGCTGGCCCGCTCGCTCGCCGAGATCCTGCACGTCGACGTCGCGCTGATCTCGCGGCCGGCGGCTCGCGACGCCGACTGCATGGACG
The DNA here is from genome assembly GCA_030150305.1 of Caldimonas sp. Lineage (GTDB taxonomy): Bacteria > Pseudomonadota > Gammaproteobacteria > Burkholderiales > Burkholderiaceae_C > Schlegelella_A. The sequence continues at coordinate 12,039 of JASLGD010000454.1, forward strand.
TGCTGGCGATGCAGATCGACGGCACGCCGAGCGCGATCGCGTCGTACAACCTCGCGCACACGCCGTGCGCGCGGATCCTGAGCGAAGGGTTTCGCGTCTATACGGACCGGCTCGCCGAGTCGTTTCCCCAGGAGCCGCTGCTCGACGTCGGCATGGTCGCGTACGCCGGCTACCCGCTCAGCGACCTCGCCGGCCGCACGCTCGGCCTCGTGGCGGTCGCATCGCGCACGCCGCTGCAACGCGTCGACCGCCTCGAGTCGGTGCTGCAGGTCTTCGCCGTCCGCGCCGCCGCCGAGATCGAGCGGTTGCGCGCGGACGAGACGCTGCGCACGTCCGAGGAAAGCTACCGCACGATCTTCGAGTCGATCGAGGACGGCGTCGTCGTGCACGACTGGGACACCGGCGCGCTCGTCGACCTCAACCCGAGGGCGTGCGAGACGACCGGATTTCGCCGCGAGGACGTCGTCGGCGCGCCGCTTTCGGTCTTCTGCTCGCGCGACGAGCCCTACACGCTCGCCGCCGCGAACCGCTACATGCAGCTGGCGCGCGAAGGCCACTCGGCGCCGTTCGAATGGCGCGGCCGCAAGCCCAAGCCCGACAGCTCGGTGATCTGGTTCGAAGTGCGGCTGAAGGCGGTCTCGATCGGCGGCGTGCCGCGCATCCTCTCGATGAGCCGCGACATCACGGCGAAGAAGAACGCCGAGGAGGCGCTCAAGCTGCGCGAGGAGCAGTACCGCGCGATCTTCGAGGCGACGTCGGACGCCTTCATCCTGCGCGACGCCAACCTCGACATCCTCGACGTCAATCCCGCGTTCCTGCGGCTCTACCGCTTCACGCGCGAGCAGCTCGCCGCGCGCGGCGGCTATCCCGACAACTTCCCTGCGGCCTACGTCGCCGAGCGTCGCCAGCGCATGGAGCGCGCCCTGGCCGGCCAGGAGTCGCGCGTCGAGACGATCGCGCTGCGTCCCGACGGCACGACGTTCGAGGCCGACATGCGCGTCATCCCCGTGCGCTACCGAGGCGAGCCGCACGTCCTCACGGTGATCCGCGACATCACCGAGCGGCGGCAGCGCGAGCGCGAGCTGCAGAAGAGCGAAGCGCGGCTGCGCGCGACGGTCGAGGCGTCGTTCGACTGCATCATCGGCATGGACGGCGAAGGCCGCATCGTCGAGTTCAACGCCGCCGCCGAGCGCTGCTTCGGGCACGCCCGCGCCGACGTCCTCGGCCGGCTGCTCGCCGACGTCATCATCCCCGAGCGGCTGCGCCAGGGTCACGGCGACGGCCTGCGCAAGTTCGCTCACACGGGCGAGGGCCCGTTCGTCGGCCGGCTGGTCGAGACGACCGCGATCCACGCCGACGGCAGCGAGTTCCCGATCGAGCTCGCGATCAGCGTCGCCGCCGCGCCGGACGGCAACATCTTCGTCGGCCACCTGCGCGACATCACGGCGCGGCGCCAGGCCGAGAGCCAGCGCAGCGAGCTCGAGACGCAGCTGCGGCAGGCGCAGAAGATGGAAGCGATCGGCCAGCTCACCGGCGGCATCGCGCACGACTTCAACAACATCCTGACCAGCGTCACCGGCTACGTCGTGCTCGCGAGCGAGCGCGCCGAGCGGCTCGGCGCGAGCGACCTCGTCCGCCAGCTCGCGCAGGCGCACCTGGCGGCGCAGCGCGCGCGCGACCTCATCTCGCAGATGCTCGCGTTCGCGCGCCGCCAGCGCAGCGAGCGGCGGCCGCTCGCGCTGGCCGCCGAGCTGCGGCAGTCGGCGCAGCTGCTGCGCTCGACGCTGTCGAGCTCGGTCGAGCTGCACACCGCGCTCGATGCCGCGTCGCCCGCCGTCGTCGGCGACTCGGTGCAGATCGAGCAGGTGCTGTTCAACCTCTGCATCAACGCGCGCGACGCGATCAGCGGCGCCGGCACGATCCGCATCGACCTCGCGAGCGAGCATGTCGCCGAGCGCGCGTGCGCGTCGTGCCGCGCCTCGCTGCGCGGGCCGTGGGTCGTGCTCTCGGTCGCCGACACCGGCTGCGGCGTCGCCGACGCGGTGCGCGAGCGCATGTTCGAGCCCTTCTACACGACCAAGCCCGTCGGCCGCGGCTCGGGAATGGGGCTCGCGATGGTGCACGGCATCGTCCACGATCACGGCGGCCATCTCCTCGTCGATCCGGT
>JASLGD010000524.1 GCA_030150305.1 Caldimonas sp.
TCCGGATCCCGTGCGAACGCCGTTGCACCCCAAGCCATCATCAGCCCTTCAGCGAGTCGAGCTCGTCGACCGCGATCGTCGAGCGGGTGCGGAACAGGACGACGAGGATCGCGAGGCCGATCGCCGACTCGGCGGCGGCGACGGTGAGGATGAAGAAGACGAAGACCTGCCCCGCCATGTCGCCGAGGTAGTACGAGAAGGCGACGAAGTTGAGGTTGACGGCGAGCAGCATCAGCTCGATCGCCATCAGCAGCACGATCAGGTTCTTGCGGTTGAGGAAGATGCCGATCACCGACAGCGCGAACAGGATCGCGCCCAGCGAGAGATAGTGGCCGAGGGTGACCGGGCCGAGGCTCATCGCCGGTCCCCCACCGGCTTGGGCGCGTCGCTCGGCGCGTCGCGCGGCACCGCCTCGGGCTTGAGCGAGACGATGCGGACGCGGTCGGCCTTCTTCACCCGGACCTGCTCGCCCGGGTCGACGTGCTTCGAGTCCTTGCGCGCACGGTGCGTCAGCGAGATCGCGGCGACGATCGCGACGAGGAGGAGCACCGCGGCGATCTGCAGCGGGTACAGGTAGCGCGTGTAGACCTCGATCCCGAGCAGCTTCGAATTGCCGAGCTTCAGCGCCGCCGCCGTCGCCTGCGGCGCGTCGACGAGGCGAAAGCCCGGCAGCAGGACCGCCGCCATCTCGAGCGCGATGACGACGCCGACGATCGCGGCGACCGGAAAGTGCCGCCAGAAGCCGGCGCGCAGCGACGAGAGGTCGACGTCGAGCATCATGACGACGAACAGGAACAACACCATGACCGCGCCGACGTAGACGAGGACGAGCGCGATGGCGAGGAACTCGGCGCGCAACAGCATCCAGACGCACGCGGCGCTGAAGAAGGCGAGGACGAGGAAGAGCGCCGCGTAGACCGGGCTCCGCGCCGTGATGACGCGAAACGCCGCCACCAGAAGGACGGCGGAGAAGACGTAGAAGAGCGCGGTGTGGGTGTCCATGCGTTCGGGCGCGCCTCGGCGGTGTGGGATCGGACAAGTGCCGCGTCAGCGGTACTTGGCGTCCGCCTCCTTCGCCGCCGCGATCTCCTTCTCGAAGCGGTCGCCGACCGCGAGCAGCATGTCCTTCGTGAAGTAGAGGTCGCCGCGCTTCTCGCCGTGGTACTCGAGGATGTGCGTCTCGACGATCGAGTCGACCGGGCAGCTCTCTTCGCAGAAGCCGCAGAAGATGCACTTGGTGAGGTCGATGTCGTAGCGCGTCGTGCGCCGCGAGCCGTCGTCGCGGACCTCGCTCTCGATCGTGATCGCGAGCGCCGGGCAGACCGCCTCGCACAGCTTGCACGCGATGCAGCGCTCCTCGCCGTTGTCGTAGCGGCGCAGCGCGTGCAGGCCGCGGAAGCGCGGGCTGAGCGGAGTCTTCTCCTCCGGGTACTGGATCGTGATCGTGCGCGAGAGGAAGTGACGGCCCGTCAGGCGCATGCCCTTGAAGAGCTCGCCGAGCATGAAGCTCTGCAGGAAGTCCTTGATCGGTGTCGCCTGTGCCATGGCGAGTCTCTTATTTCCAGATGTTCCAGGGCGACTGGATGACGAGCCCGACGACGACGAGCCAGACGAGCGTCACCGGGATGAAGATCTTCCAGCCGAGGCGCATGATCTGGTCGTAGCGGAAGCGCGGGAACGTCGCGCGCACCCAGAGGAACGTCGTCGCGATGACGAACGTCTTGGCGAACAGCCAGAACCAGTTCCAGAACCACATCGACTGCACGACCCACTCGGGCGTCTGCATGCCGACGAGCGCGAACGAGAGCGGCGAGTACCAGCCGCCGAGGAACATGATCGACGCGAGCGCCGAGACCAGGATGATGTTGGCGTACTCGGCGAGGAAGAACATCGCGAACGCCATCCCCGAATACTCGATCATGTGGCCGGCGACGATCTCCGATTCGCCCTCGACGACGTCGAACGGCGCCCGGTTCGTCTCGGCGATTCCCGAGATCAGGTAGACGCCGAAGATCGGCAGCAGCGGCAGCCAGTTCCAGCTCAGGAAGTCGACGCCGTGCGCCGCGAACCAGCCGCGGCCCTGGCCGGTGACGATGTCGGTGAGGTTGAGGCTCGCCGAGACCATCAGCACGACGACGAGCGCGAAGCCCATCGCGATCTCGTAGCTCACCATCTGCGCGGAGGCGCGCAGCGCGCCGAGGAACGCGTACTTCGAGTTCGACGCCCAGCCGGCGATGATGACGCCGTAGACCTCCATCGACGTGATCGCCATCAGGAAGAGGAGGCCCGCGTTGACGTTGGCGAGCGCCTTCTCGGGGCCGAACGGAACGACCGCCCACGCCGCGAGCGCGGGCATGATCGTCATCACCGGGCCGAGGAAGAAGAGGCCGCGGTTGGCGGCGGTCGGGACGATGATCTCCTTGAAGATCAGCTTGACCGCGTCGGCGATGGGCTGCGGCCGCCCGAGCGGGCCGACGCGGTTCGGCCCCGGGCGGATCTGGCTCCAGCCGATCGCCTTGCGCTCCCACAACGTCAGATACGCGACCAGCAGCAGCAGCGGCACGACGACGGCGACGATCCGCACCAGCGCCCAGAGGGTCGGCCAGGCGCCGCCGAACGTCGTCTGGCCGTAGGTCGTGATCGAGTCGATCATCGCGATCTCAGGCGACGCTCGTCAGCGTCGCGGCGGCGCGCTCGACCGCGAGCTCGACGCGCGCGTTCATGGCGCCGAGCGCGACCGTGAGCGGATGCGCCGCGGCAATGCGCAGCACGTTCGACGCCAGCGACGGGTCAACGCGCGCCGGAAGCACGACCGTGCCGTGCTCGCTGCGCACGCGCACCAACGTGCCGTCGACGATGCCGCGCTCGGCGGCGAGCTCGCTCGGCACGCCGACGGTGGGCGGCCGCGCATCCGCGGTGAGCTGCAGCGCGGGGGCGCGGCGCACGATCGCGTCCGATTGGTAGATCGGCACGTCGGCGATGCGCTCGAGGCCGCCCTCTCCCGCCTGCGCAGGCAGCGCGATGCGGCCTTCGGGAGCGGCAGCGGCCGTAAGCCGCGCAGCGATGGACGCGGCGTCGCCGATCGCCTCGCCGCGAACCTCTTCCGACGTCTCGTGCTGGAAGCCGGCGAGACCGAGCAGGTTGCCGAGGACGCGCAGCACCTTCCACGCCGGACGCGTCTCGCCGAGCGGCTTGACGACGCCGTGGAAGCTCTGCGCGCGGCCTTCGGCGTTGACGAACGTGCCCGACGTCTCGGTGAACGGCGCGATCGGCAGCACGACGTCGGCGACGTCGTCGAGCGCGTCGGGCTTGAACGGCGTCAGGGCGACGACGAACTCCGCGCGGCCGAGCGCGTCGAGCGCAGCGCTGCCGTCCGCGCTGTCGAGCGCGGGCTCGACGTGGAGCAGCAC
>JASLGD010000543.1 GCA_030150305.1 Caldimonas sp.
ATCGAGCCGAGCACCGCGACGATCAGCAGCACGACCGGGATCAGGCTCTTCGACTCGCGCAGCTTCTCGGCGAAGCTCATCGCCGGGTCCGGCGGCGGAATGAGGTGCGCGTTCTTCAGCGACCAGCCGGCGATGTAGAGCGAGAAGATGCCGGCGAGCACGATCCCCGGGATGACGCCGGCGATGAAGAGCTTCGAGATCGAGACGTCGGCGGTGACGCCGTAGACGATCATGATGATCGACGGCGGGATCAGCAGGCCGAGCGTCCCGGCGCCGGCGAGCGAGCCGACCGACATCATGTCGGGATAGCCGCGCCGCGCGAGCTCGGGCAGGCTCATCTTGCCGATCGTCGCGCACGTCGCCGCGCTCGACCCCGAGACGGCCGCGAAGATCGCGCAGCCGACGACGTTGGTGTGCAGCAGCCGTCCCGGCAGGCGCTGCATCCACGGCGCGAGCCCGCGAAACATGTCCTGGCTGAGCCGAGTGCGAAACAGGATCTCGCCCATCCAGATGAAGAGCGGCAGCGCGGTCAGCGTCCAGCTCGACGCCGAGCCCCAGATCGTCACCGCCATCGCGTCGCCGGCCGGGCGCGAGCTGAAGAGCTGCATGCCGATCCAGGCGACGCCCGAGAGCGTCAGCCCGATCCAGACGCCGCTCGCGAGGATGAGGAAGAGCGACGCGATGAGCAGCGCCGTGATCGCGGCGTCACTCATTGCGCGTCGCCTCCTCGCTGACCGGCACGACGCGGCGGCCGCGGATCTCGAGGACGAGCTCGTCGACGAACGCGACGAGGAGAACGACGGCGCCGAGCGCCATCGCGAGCTGCGGCAGCCAGAGCGGCGTGGCGTCGTTGCTCGTCGAGACGTCGTTGAACGCGTGCGACTGCCAGGCGAGCTTGCAGCTGTAGTACGCGAACAGCGCGGCGAGCAGCGTCGCGGCGGCGAGCGCCCAGATCTCGAGGCCCCGGCGCTTGCCGCCGTGAAGGGCAGCGAGGACCAGGGTGACGCGAATGTGCTCGCCGCGCTTGAGCGTGTGCGCGAGCGCGAGGAACCCGGCCGCAGCCATCAGGTAGCCGGCGTACGCGTCGATGCCGGGGACGTTGAAGCCGACCTGGCGCGAGACGATCGACAGCAGCACCATCGACAGCAGCAGCACCATTGCCAGCGACGCCAGCGCGGCGGCGCCGTCGTAGAGGGCGTCGAGCGCTCGCCCGATCGGGCCGCGCGGCGGTGGCGCTGGCTCGGGCATCGTCGTCGTCCTAGAGCTTGTGGTAGGCCTCGACGATCGCCTGCCCTTCGGCGCCGGCCTTCTCCAGCCACTCCTTCAGCATCGTGTCGCCGACCTTCTTCATGTCGGCCTTGAGCTGCGGCGGCGGCGGCAGGATCTGCATGCCGTTCTTCTTCAGCAGATCGATGTACTCGCCGTTCTTCTTCTGCGAGAGCGCCCAGCCGCGCGTCTCGGCGTCGGCGCCGGCCTTGAGCACGGCGGCCTGCGTCGGCTTGTCGAGCGCATCGAACGCCGCCTTGTTGACCAGCACCGCGTTCTTCGGCAGCCAGGCCTGCGTGTCGTACCAGTACTTGATGTGCTCGTACGTCTTCGTGTCGTAGCCGGTCGAGCCCGAAGACATGTAGCTCTCGATCACGCCGGTCGCCATCGCCTGCGACAGCTCGGCCGCCTGCACCGTCACCGGCTGCGCGCCGACGAGCTCGGCGACGCGCGCAGTGGCGGGGCTGTAGGCGCGCCACTTGACGCCCTTCAGGTCGGCAGCGGAGTTGATCGGCTTGTTGACGTAGATGCCCTGCGGCGGCCACGGCACGGTGTAGAGCAGCATCATCCCCTGCTCGCCGAGCTTCTTCTGCAGCGCCGGCTTCGACGCACGATAGAGCTTCATCGCAGCGTCGTAGCTGTCGGCGAGGAACGGGATGCCGTCGATGCCGTACGGCTGCCACTCGTTCTGGTAGTTGACGAGCAGGATCTCGCCGATCTGCGCCTGCCCGCCCTGGACCGCGCGCTTGATCTCGGGCGCCTTGAACAGCGACGCGTTCGCATGCACCGTGATCTTGAGCTTGCCGCCGGTCGCCTTGTCGACCTCGTCCGCGAACTGCTGCAGGTTCTCGGTGTGGAAGTTGTTCGCCGGATACGCCGCCGGCAAGTCCCACTTGGTCTGCGCCGCCGCTGGGCCGCCGATCGAGAGCACGGCGGCCGCGCCGAGGCTGGCGGCGAACGAAGGAAGGCGGTCGAATCGGAACATGGACACTCCGGCGGTGGGCGACGACCGGCGGAGGATAGGGGCTCGCTCGGTCCGCGCGCATCCGTGTTGCCCCGGGCGCACCGAGCCCTGCGATGCCGCGCCGATAATCGGCCGCAGCCGCGAGCGCTGCGCTCGCTCCTTCGGCGCGCCTTCCGTGTGATTCCGACCCTCGGCGTCCTCATGCTCGACACGCGCTTCCCGCGCGTCGCCGGCGACATCGGTCACCCGCGCACCTTCGCGTTCCCGGTGCGCCATGCGATGGTGCGCGGCGCATCGCCGCGGCGCGTCGTCGTCGAGCGCGACCCGGGGCTCGTCGCGCCGTTCGTCGCCGCGGCGCGCGAGCTCGAGCGCGACGGCGTCGACGCGATCACGACGAGCTGCGGCTTCCTCGCGCTCTTCCAGCGCGAGCTCGCGGCGAGCGTCGCGGTGCCGCTGTGGACGTCGAGCCTGCTCCTCGTCGCCGAGATCGAAGCGACGCTCGCGGCCGGCGAACGCGTCGGCGTCGTCACCGCGGATGCGGCGTCGCTTTCGGCCGACCACCTGCGGGCGGTCGGCGCTCGCGTCGACACGCCCGTCGAAGGGCTCGCGCTCGACTCGCGCCTGCGCGCCACCTTGCTCGACGACCTCGAGACGCTCGACGTCGACGAAGCGCGCGACGCGACCGTCGCCGCCGCCGAGCGCCTCGTCGCGCGGCACCCGCAGGTGCGCGCGATCGTCCTCGAGTGCACGAACCTGCCGCCGTACGCCGACGCCGTGCGCAGCGCGACCGGCCTGCCCGTCCACGACCTGACGACGCTCGTCCGGTCGCGGCTCGGCGCGGCGACGAAGGAGGCGCTCGCATGAGCGCGATCGCGGCGCCGCGCTGGCAGTTCTGGATCGACCGCGGCGGCACGTTCACCGACGTCGTCGGCAAGCGTCCCGACGGCACGCTCGTCACGCTGAAGCTGCTGTCGGAGCATCCCGAGCAGTACCGCGATGCCGCCGTCGAAGGCATCCGCCGGCTGCTCGGCCTCGCGAGCGATGCGCCGATCACCGCGGCGACGGTCGAGTCGGTGAAGATGGGGACGACCGTCGCGACCAACGCGCTCCTCGAGCGCAAGGGCGAGCCGACGCTGCTCGTGACGACGCGCGGCTTTCGCGATGCCCTGCGGATCGCGTACCAGGACCGGCCGCGGCTGTTCGATCGCAGGATCGTCCTGCCCGAGCTGCTCTACGCGCGCGTCGTCGAGGCCGACGAACGGATGTCGGCGCACGGCGACATCGTCCGCGCGCTCGACGAGGCGCGCCTCGACGCCGACATGCGCGCGGCGTTCGCGGCCGGGCTGCAGTCGGTCGCGATCGTCTTCCTGCACGGCTGGCGGCACCATGCGCACGAGCTCGCCGCCGAGCGGATCGCACGGCGCGTCGGCTTCGCGCAGGTGAGCGTCTCGCACCGGACGAGCCCGATGATGAAGCTCGTCGGCCGCGGCGACACGACCGTCGTCGACGCCTATCTCTCGCCGATCCTGCGCCGCTACGTCGACGAGGTCGCAGCAGAGATGCCGGGCGTCGAGCTCTACTTCATGCAGTCGTCGGGCGGGCTCGCCGAAGCGAGCGCGTTCCAGGGCAAGGACGCGATCCTGTCCGGTCCCGCCGGCGGCATCGTCGGCATGGTGCGCACCGCGGAGCTGGGGCTCTCGCCCGCTGTCCTCCTGAGCGAAGCGAAGGATCTCGACCGTCGCGACGCCGAGACCCCTCGCTTCGCTCAGGGCGACAGCCAGCTGCGCGTGATCGGCTTCGACATGGGCGGCACGTCGACCGACGTCAGCCACTATGCCGGCGAGTTCGAGCGCGCGTTCGAGACGCGCGTCGCCGGCGTGCGCGTGCGCGCACCGATGATGGCGATCCACACCGTCGCCGCCGGCGGCGGCTCGATCCTCGCGTTCGACGGTGCGCGCTTTCGCGTCGGCCCGGAGAGCGCCGGCGCCAACCCGGGGCCGGCGTGCTATCGCCGCGGCGGCCCGCTCACCGTCACCGACGCCAACCTCGCGCTCGGCAAGATCCAGCCGGCGCACTTCCCGCGCGTGTTCGGCCCGAGCGGCGACGAGCCGCTCGACGGCGACGTCGTCGCGCAGCGCTTCGCCGCGCTCGCCGACGAGATCGCGCACGCCACCGGGACGCAGCGTTCGGCCGAGGCGGTCGCGGCCGGCTTCGTCGACATCGCGGTCGGCAGCATGGCCAACGCGATCAAGAAGATCTCGGTCGCGCGCGGCTACGACGTCACGCGCTACACGCTGCAGTGCTTCGGCGGCGCCGGCGGCCAGCACGCGTGCCTCGTCGCCGACGCGCTCGGCATGGAGCGCGTCTTCGTCCATCCGCTCGCCGGCGTGCTCTCGGCGTACGGCATGGGGCTCGCGGACCAGGCGGTGCTGCGCCAGGAAGCGGTCGAGCTGCCGCTCGCCGACGCCGGCGCGCACGCGGCCGCGACGGCGAGGCTCGACGCGCTCGCTGCGGTCGCCGCCGCCGAGCTCGAGCAGCAGGGCGTCGCGCCCGAGCGGATCACGGTCCATCGCCGCGCGCATTTGCGCTACGAAGGCACCGACACCGCGCTCGTCGTCGCGTTCGCCGACGCGCGCGGGCTGCACGAAGGCTTCGAGGCGGCGTACCGGCAGCGCTTCTCGTTCCTGATGCCCGAGCGGCGCCTGATCGTCGAGGCGGTCTCGGTCGAGGCGGTCGGCGCAGGCGACGCGGCGCTCGAGTCGCCGCAGCCGCTCGTCGAAGGCAGCGCGCCGGTCGCGGCGACGGTGCGCATGTTCCTCGACGGCCGCTGGCAGGACGCTGCGCTCGTCGAGCGCGCGAACGCGCGCCCGGGCCACGCGATCTCCGGGCCCGCGATCGTCGTCGAGCGCAACGCGACGACGGTCGTCGAGCCTGGCTGGACGGCGCGCATCACCGCGCTCGACCACCTCGTCCTCGAGCGGACGACGCCGCGGCCGGCGCGCCGTGCCGCGGGCACGACGGTCGACCCGGTCCTGCTCGAAGTCTTCAACAACCTCTTCATGAACATCGCCGAGCAGATGGGGCTGCAGCTGCAGAACACCGCGTACTCGGTGAACATCAAGGAGCGGCTCGACTTCTCGTGCGCGCTGTTCGACGGCGACGGCAACCTGATCGCCAACGCGCCGCACATGCCGGTCCACCTCGGCTCGATGAGCGAGTCGATCAAGACGGTGATCGCGAGAAGCGCCGGCAGGATGCGTCCGGGCGACGTCTACGCGCTGAACGATCCGTACCACGGCGGCACGCATCTTCCCGACGTCACCGTCGTCACTCCGGTGTATCTGGATCGAAGCCGGCCCTCTCCCCTCGGGGGAGACGGTCGGGGCGAGGCGCTCCATGGCGGCGCGCAGCGCGAGCCCACGTTTTTCGTGGGCTCGCGCGGGCACCATGCCGACATCGGCGGCACGACGCCCGGATCGGTGCCGCCGTTCTCGACGCGGATCGAGGAGGAGGGCGTCGAGTTCGACAACGTCAAGCTCGTCGAGGACGGCCGCTTCCTCGAAGCCGAGACGCGCGCGCTGCTCGAGAGCGGCCGCTGGCCGGCGCGCAACCCGGCGCAGAACATCGCCGACCTGAAGGCGCAGGTGGCTGCCAACGAGAAGGGCGCCCGCGAGCTCGCGCAGATGGTCGAGCAGTACGGGCTCGACGTCGTCCAGAGCTACATGCGGCACGTGCAGGACAACGCCGAGGAGTCGGTGCGACGCGTCATCACGCGGCTGAAGGACGGCGCGTTCACGCTGCCGCTCGACAACGGCGCGCAGGTCCGCGTCGCGATCCGCGTCGACGCGAAGGCGCGGTCGGCCGTGATCGACTTCACCGGCACGTCGGCGCAGCTCGAGAACAACTTCAACGCGCCGACCGCGGTCGCGATGGCTGCGATCCTGTACGTCTTTCGCACCCTCGTCGACGACGAGATCCCGCTCAACGCCGGCTGCCTGAAGCCGATCCGGGTCGTCATTCCCGAAGGCTCGATGCTCAATCCGCGGCCGCCGGCGTCGGTCGTCGCCGGCAACGTCGAGACGTCGACGTGCATCACCAACGCGCTCTACGGCGCGCTCGGCGTGATGGCGTCGTCGCAGTGCACGATGAACAACTTCACCTTCGGCAACGCCCGCCACCAGTACTACGAGACGATCTCGGGCGGCTCGGGAGCGGGCTTCGTCTACGACGGCGATGGCCGCGCGATCGGCGGCTTCGACGGCACGTCGGTCGTGCAGACGCACATGACGAACTCGCGCCTCACCGATCCCGAGGTGCTCGAGTTCCGCTTCCCGGTGCGGCTCGACAGCTACGAGATCCGCGCCGGCTCCGGCGGCGGCGGCCGCTGGCACGGCGGCGACGGCGGCATCCGCCGGGTTCGCTTCCTCGAGCCGATGACGGCGTCGATCCTCTCGAACGGCCGCCATGCCGGCGCGTTCGGCGTCGGCGGCGGCGAGGCCGGCAAGCCCGGCATCAATCGCGTCGAGCGCGCCGACGGCACGGTCGAGGCGCTCGACCACATCGCGAGCGTCGAGATGGCCGCCGGCGACGTCTTCGTCATCGAGACTCCTGGCGGCGGCGGCTGCGGCAAGGCCTAGTAGCGGCGATCCGCGAGAGCGGCGACACTCCGCGAATGCCTCACCTCCACCGCTCCTCGTCATCGCGCAGCGCCGTCGCGGCTGCCGTCTTCACCGCCGCGCTGTGCGCGCTCGTTGCGAGCGGCAACGCGCTCGCCGCCGATGCCACGCTGGCACCCTTCGGTGCGGTCGGCGGCGCGCCGCAGGCGCCGTGGAAGGTGATCGGGCTGCCCAACCAGAGCAAGCCGTTCACGCGCTTCTCGGTCGTCGAGATGGACGGCAAGCGCGCGCTCAAGATCGAAGCCGACCTCTCTTACGGCAACCTCGTCCATCCGGTCAAGGACGTCGCCGCGCCGGCCCAGCTCAGCTGGCAGTGGCGGATCGAGAAGCCGATCGAGACCGCCGACCTGCGCGAGAAGCGCGGCGACGACACCGCGGTCAAGGTCTGCGTCTTCTTCGACCTGCCGATGGACAACGTGCCGTTCGCCGATCGCCAGCTGCTGCGCCTGGCGCGCAGCAAGACGAGCGATCCGGTGCCGACCGCGACGGTGTGCTACGTCTGGGACAACAAGCTGCCCGCGGGGACGACGCTCGACAACGCGTTCACGCGCCGGATGCGCTACATCGTCCTCGAGTCGGGCACCGATCGCCTCAACAAGTGGGTCGCCGAGAAGCGCGACGTCGGCGCCGACTTCCTCAAGGTCTTCAGCGACGAGAGCAAGACGGTGCCCGCGGTCGTCGGCATCGCGGTCGGCGCCGATTCGGACAACACGCAGACGCACAGCGTCTCGTACGTGAGCGGGATCGCGCTCGAGTAGCGCGGCGCTTCGTCGGACGGCGCGCTGCTCGCGCGGCGTCGAACGGCGCGCTAGTCGCGCGGCCGGAAATCGATCTCGATCGTCGGCGGCACGGTGCCGTCGACGTCCTTCGGCAGCACCTCGGTCTTGTCGATCGCGCGCAGCACGCTCTCGTCCCACGCCGCCGAGCCGCTGCTCTTGACGAGCTGCTTGCCCACGATCGTGCCGTCGGGGGCGACGCGGACGCGAACGGTCGCGAGCGGATTGCCTTCGATCGCGGCGGTGAGCACGATGTTGGGCTTGATGCGCGCCTTGATGCGGCCGGCGTAGCCCGACGACGGCCCCGAGGTGCGCGCCGCGTTGCCGGTCGCGAGCGGGTCGTCGGCGCTGCCGGCCTCCTTCATCATCCGCTTCAGGTTGGCCTCGCGGATCGCGGCCTGCCGCGCTTCGTCCTTCTTCGCCTGCTCGGCGAGCTTCTTCTTCTCGGCGGCTTCGTCGGCGAGGCGCTGACGTTCACGCTCGGCCTCGAGCTTCTTCGCGTCCTCGCGCTTTTTCAGCTCCGCTGCCTTGCGCGCCGCTTCGGCCCGCTCGGCCTCTTCCTGCTTCGCCTTCTCGCGCGCTGCGCGCTCGCGCTCGATCGCGATCTGCGCGTCGGGCCGCACGGGCGGCGGCGGCGCCGGCTGCGCGACAGGCGGCGCGGGAGTCGGCCGCGGTTGCGGTTGCGGCTGCGGTTGTGGTTGCGGTGCCTCGACGCGCGGCGCGGCGGTCTGCGGCACCGCCGACCACAGCTCGGCGACGACACCCTCGGGCTCGCTCGACTTCCAGTGCACGCTCCAGGCGAGCGCGGCGATGAGCAGCACGTGCGCGGCGACCGCGAGCGCGAGCCCGCTGCGCATCCCGGGGAGCTTCTGCGGCGCGAAGAGGTCGCGTTCGGCAGCGGCTGCGGTCATCGCGATCGGCGTCCTTCCCGAAGACGGAACGCGCGGCTCAGCCGCTGCGCTGACTCTTGACCGACAGGCCGACGCGCTGGATGCCGGCGCGCTGCAGCGCGTCCATCACCTTGACGACCGACTCGTAGCGGACGTTGCGATCGGCCGAGATCACGACCGGCGTCGTCTCGAGGCCGCGCTGCGCGTCGCGCACGCGCGCGGCGACGTCGGCGACGGCGAGCGTGCCGCTCTCCTTGCCGTCGACGCGCAGGCGCAGCGCCTCGTCGGCGCCGACGACGAGCTCGATGACGTGCGGCTCGCTCCGCTGCCGCGCCTTGCCGACGCTCGGGAGGTCGACGACCCCGGCGGTGATGAGCGGTGCGGTCACCATGAAGATGATCAGCAGCACGAGCATGACGTCGATGAACGGGACCATGTTGATCTCGCTGATCGTGCGTCGGCGCGGGCCGCGGTGGAGGACGGCGGGCATCGTCGCCTCGTTTCAACGCACGACGGCGTTGGGCACCGGGGCCGGCGCCGGCATCGCCGAGGCGTTGCGCTGCAGGATGTTCGAGAACTCCTCGATGAAGCTCTCGAGCTGGCTCGCCGTGCGGTCGATGTCGCGCGCGAAGCGGTTGTACGCGATCACCGCGGGGATCGCGGCGAAGAGGCCGATCGCGGTCGCGACGAGCGCCTCGGCGATCCCCGGCGCCACGGTCGCGAGCGTCACCTGCGTCATGTTCGACAGGCCGATGAACGCGTGCATGATCCCCCACACGGTTCCGAAAAGGCCGACGTACGGCGACACCGAGCCGACCGACGCGAGAAACGAGAGGTTCGACTCGATCGCATCGAGCTCGCGCTGGAAGCTCGCGCGCATCGCCCGGCGCGCGCCGTCGAGCAGCGCTCCGGTGTCGACGACGCGCTTCTCGCGCAGCTTGAAGAACTCGCGCATGCCAGACGCGAAGATCCGCTCCATCGGCGCCTTGCCGTTGTGCCGCGTCGCGTCGGCGTAGAGATCGTTGAGGTTGCGGCCGGCCCAGAACTCGCGCTCGAACTCGTCGTTCGCTGCCTTGACGCGGCGCAGCCCGAACAGCTTGCCGAAGATCACGGTCCAGCTCGCGAGCGAGGCGATGAGCAGGCCCGCCATCACCACCTGCACGACGGTGCTCGCGTGCATGACGAGCGGAACGATCGAGAAGTCCTGGTTCATCGCTGGATCGAAGTGCGGATGTCGTTGGGGATTCGGCACGGCCGGAAAGTTCCGAGCTCGACGCAGCCGATCCGGATCGTGCCTTCGGCGAGCAATTCGCCCGCCCGGCGCGCCTGCTGCGCCAGCTGCAGGCTGGCCTGGCCGAGATGGACGACGTCGACGCTGACGTCGACGACGTCGTCGAGGCGCGCGGGCTTCAGATAGCGCAGTGTCGTCTCGCTGACGACGAAGGCGACGCCGTCGCGGCGGAGCTCTTCCTGGCCGAAGCCGTGGCCGCGCAGCCACTCGCTGCGCGCGCGCTCGAAGAACTTGAGGTAGTTGGCGTAGAAGACGATTCCCGCGGCGTCGGTGTCTTCCCAGTAGACGCGGATCGGCACCCGGAAAGACGCCTCCGCTGCGCTCGCCGTCATCGCCACCGCTCCCGCGGCGGCGACGCCTCAGGGCTGCAGCTTCTTGTAGACCGGCCCCCAGACCGGATGGCCGGCCTCCGACTTGTCGAGCGCGAAGGTGCGGTCGGCCTGCCGCGCGAGGCGGAACTCGGCCTCGCACTCGGCCAGGTGTCCGGCGGCGCAGTGCAGGAACGCGAGCCGCTTGTGCGCCTCGGCGCGGTCGCGCGGCGACGCCAGCCCGGCGGCGAGGGCTTCGCGGAACAGACGCTCGGCAGATTCGTATTGGGCATCGTCGTACGCCTTCAGCCCGGAAAGCAGGGCGCGCTCGGCCGGCCGCGCGCTGAGGTCCATGACTCCGACCGGAGGCGGTGCCGGCTGCACGCAGCCGGCGAGCAAGGCGGCCGATGCTAGCGCGACGCGAAGCGCCGACAGCCGCGAACGAGAACGCTGCATCTGCTAGGAGCCGAACTTGTGGCGCAACGTGACGGTTTGTCCCGCGCTGACGGTGACCTGCGTCGTGTACGCCGGATAGTCGCCGTTGCGGACGACGATCTGGTGCTTGCCCTCGGCGAGCGTGAGCTCGGTGATCGGCGGCGCCGCGCCCGACGACGTGCCGTCGACTTCGACGAGGCCCCACGGGCTGATCGCGATGCGCACCGTCCCCGTCGCCGGCGCGATCATGCGGCTGCTCGCCGCGCGGGCGTCCGCTTCGCGCGCCTCGCGCTCGCGCGCTTCGCGCGCGCGACGGTCCTTGGCCGACTCCTTCGCCGGGCCCGCCGGGCTCGGCGCGGCAGCGTTCGTCGCCGCGGCGTTGGTCGCGGCGGCCACTTGCTTGCCCGGAGCCGGAGCGGTCGCGTGTGCACTGCCGAGGACGGGCGCAGCCGCAGCAGTGCCGGCGTCGTTGCTCGCGACGGTCGCAGGCGCATCCGGCGCCGGCGCCGGCAGCGACGTCGGCTCGGCCGGCTTGGCCGCGCGCGCAGCAGGGCCGGCGGTCGCATCGGCCCACCTGGCCTGCACCGGAGGCGCCGCCGGTGCCGGCGCAGGTTGCGCTCTTGCCTCGGCGGCCGGAGCGCCGCTCTCGGACGACCAGCGCGCCAAGAGCGCCCACGTCGTGAGCCCGCCGACGACGATGACCGCCGCCGCAGCGGCGGCGATCGTGGCGACGACGCGCGGCTGCTGCTTCGGCTCGGGCGCGGGCGGCGCGGCGCGCTCGCCTTCCGGAGTCGCCGGGTTGTCGTCGATCCATTGGCGCAGCTCGCGCGCGAACGAGCGCGCCGAGCGGAAGCGCTGCTCGGGGTCCTTCGCCATCGCGCGCTGCGCGATCAGGGCGAGCGGCTTCGGCACCGCGGGATCGACCTTGCTCGCGAGCACCGGATCGTGCTCCAGCACCGCGTCGCGGATCTGGGCGAGCGACTCGCCGCGGAACGGCTTGGTGTCGGTCAGCAGCTCGTAGAGGACGACGCCGAGCGAGAACACGTCGGCGCGGCGGTCGACCGCCTCGCGCCGCACCTGCTCGGGCGCCATGTAGTACGGCGATCCGGCGCCGGTGTGCGGGTCGCCGTCTTCCTGCTGGTGCGCGACGCGCGCGATGCCGAAGTCGAGCACGCGCGGCTGCGTGCGGCCGACCATGAAGATGTTGGCCGGCTTGATGTCGCGGTGGATCACGCCCTTCGAGTGCGCGAACGCGAGCGCGTCGGCGACGCGACGGACGATGAGCGCCGCCTGCGCCGGCGTCGCCCGCCAGCCCTCCTGCCGCAGCTGCGCGAGGTCGCGGCCCTTCAGCAGCTCCATCGCGATGTAGGCGCGGTCGTCGCTGATGCCGGCATCGAACGTCGTGACGATGTGCGGATGGCTGAGGCCGCCGGCCGCGCGCGCCTCGTCGAGGAACAACCTGTTGAACGACTCGCGCTCGTTCTCGGGCACCTTGACGTTCAGCGTCTTGACCGCGATCAGCCGCGACAGCAGCGGATCGTGCGCCGCGTACACCGTGCCGAGGCCGCCTTCGCCGAGCTGGTACTTGAGCGCGTAGCGGCCGATGTGGCCGATCGTCGGCATCGCGCGATCGGTCGGCGACGCGACGAGGCCCGAGAACGCGACCGCCGCGCCCGGCGGCGTCGGCGGCGGATCGGAATCGCTCCACAGCGCGACCGGAAGGCTCGGCGGCGGTCCGGGCTCCGTGTCGCCGGGAAGCGAGGCTGGCGGCTGGGTCGATTCGCTCACGGTTCGCCAGCTTACGTGACGCGCACGCGCGAGCGGCGTGAAAAACACTTCCTCGCCAACGTTCGTAACACAAGCTCACCAAAGAGCGGAAATGCGCCTCGCTTTCGCCGTGCTCGTGCGACACGCGCGAGCCGTTCGTCGCGGCGGCGATCGACGCTAGTCGCGCTTGCTGCGGGCCGCGTCGATCTCGATCCTGCGCACGTCGGCGGCGACCTTGTCGAGCACGCCGTTGACGTACTTGTGGCCGTCGGTGCCGCCGAAGCTCTTCGCCAGCTCGACCGCCTCGTTGATCACGACCTTGTACGGGATCTCGATGCAGCGCATCAGCTCGAACGTGCCGATCATGAGCGCGGCGTGCTCGATCGGCGAGAGCAGCTCGACCTTGCGGTCGACGTGCGCAGCGAGCGTCGCGTCGATCGCGTGCGATTCGCGGATCGCGCCGTGCAGGAGGAGATCGAAGTGGCCGCGGTCGCTCTTGTCGAAGCCTTCCTGCTCGCGCACGTGGGCATCGACGACGCCGGGATCGGCGCGGCTGAGCAGCCACTCGTAGAGCCCCTGCAGCGCGAACTCGCGCGCGCGACGCCGCGCCGACTTGGCGTCGCTGCGGCGGGCAGCAGGGCGCCGGCGCCGCGCCGGCGCGGCGTTCTCGTCGTCGGCGCTCACGAGAGCTCGTCGAGCAGATTGGCCATCTCGACCGCGACGCGCGCGGCGTCGCGGCCCTTGTCCTCCGCGCGGGCGTCGGCCTGCGCCGGCGTGTCGCACGTCAGGATCGCGTTGGCGACGGCGACGCCGTGGTCGATCGCGACGCGCGTGACCGCGGCGCCGCTCTCGTTGGCGACGAGCTCGAAGTGGTACGTCTCGCCGCGCAGCACGCAGCCGATCGCGACCAGCGCGTCGTGCTCGTCGCCGTCGGCGATCGCGTTCAGCGCGACGCCGATCTCGAGCGCGCCGGGGACGCGGACGTGCGTGATGTCCTCCTCGGCGACGCCGAGCGCCGCGAGCTCGGCGAGGCAGGCGCGCGCGATGCGGTCGGTGATCTCGGCGTTGAAGCGCGCCTGGACGACGGCGATGCGCAGCCCGCGGCCGTCGAGCCGCTCCGCGGCGCCGCGGTCAGCGTCGCGCATGGCGGGCGGCGCTCGTCGGCGCGGCGTCGTCGGTCACGAAGCCGGTCACCTCGAGGCCGTAGCCGAGCAGGCTCGGCATCCGGCGCGGGCTGCCGAGCAGCTTCATGCGACCGACGCCGAGGTCACGCAGGATCTGCGCGCCGATGCCGTACGTGCGCAGGTCCATCGGCAGCGCGGGCTTGCGCACGCTGCGGCCGCGCGTCGCGAGCGCGTGCTGCAGCAGCGCTTCGGCGCTCTCGCCGCAGTTGAGCAGCACCGCGGCACCGCGCTCGCTCCGCTTGAGCGCGGCGAGCGCGCGCGGCAGCGGCCACGAGTGCTCGCTGGCATCGGCATCGAGGAGGTCGAGCACCGAGAGCGGCTCGTGGACGCGCACGAGGACCTCGTCGCTCGGCGTCCAGCGGCCGTGCGTCAACGCGAGGTGAACGCCGCCGGTGCGGTCGCCGTAGACGCTGCACGTGAACTCGCCTTGCTGCGTCGTCATCGTCCGCGTGCCGGCGCGCTCGATCAGCGATTCGTTGCGGCTGCGGTGCTCGATGAGGCTCGCGATCGTGCCGATGCGCAGGCCGTGGCGCTCGGCGAAGGCGACGAGGTCGGGCAGCCGCGCCATCGTGCCGTCGTCGTTCATCACCTCGCAGATCACCGCCGCTGGCGTGAGCCCGGCCATCGCCGCGAGGTCGCAGCCCGCCTCGGTGTGGCCGGCGCGCATGAGGACGCCGCCGTCCTGGGCCTGCAACGGGAAGATGTGGCCCGGCTGCACGAGATCGCTCGGCTTCGCGTCGCGGCGCACGGCAGCCTGCACGGTGCGCGCGCGATCGGCGGCCGAGATGCCGGTCGTGACGCCGGTCGCGGCCTCGATCGAGACGGTGAACGCGGTGCCGTGCTGGGCGCCGTTCTTCGTCGTCATCGGCGGCAGCAGCAGCCGCTCGCAGCGTTCGCGCGTCAGCGTCAGGCAGATCAGCCCGCGGGCGTGGCGCGCCATGAAGTTGATCGCCTCCGGCGTGACGTGGTCGGCGGCGAGGACGAGGTCGCCTTCGTTCTCGCGATCCTCCTCGTCGACGAGGATGACCATCTTGCCGGCGGCGAGGTCGGCGACGAGCTCGGGAATGGGGGCGATCGCCATGGCAGTCCTCGATTGTAGGGAGGGGCTCGCGCCCGATCAGGCGCGGGGGATCGCGCCTGCGAGCATGCGCTCGACGTAGCGCGCGATGAGGTCGATCTCCAGGTTCACCCGGCGGCCGGGCGCGCTGTCGCGCAGCGTCGTGTGCGCGACCGTGTGCGGGATCAGGTTGACGGCGAACTCGCAGCCGTCGACGCGGTCGGCGACGTCGTTGACGGTGAGGCTGACGCCATCGACCGCGACCGAGCCCTTCAACGCGAGGAAGCGCGCGAGCGACTGCGGTGCCGCGACCGCGAGCAACCACGACTCGCCGACGCGCTCGAACCGCGCGACCGTGCCGACGCCGTCGACATGGCCGCTGACGAGATGGCCGTCGAGCCGGTCGCCGGCACGCAGCGCCTGCTCGAGGTTGACGTCGCCGGCGCGGTCGAGGCCGCTCGTCGCGGCGAGGCTCGCCGCCGAGACCTCGACGCGGAAGCGGTCGCGAGCCGCAGCGATCGCGACGACCGTCATGCACGCACCGGCGATCGCGATGCTGTCGCCGATCGCCGTGCGCTCGTCGAGCCAGCCCGGCGGGCACGCGATCGTCACCGCCTTGCCGAACGCCGCCGACGCGCCGAGCGGCTCGACCTCGACGATGCGACCGACGGCACTGACGATGCCGGTGAACATGCGCGCATTGTCGTCGCCGCCGACGCTCTGCGGCGTCGCCGACGCGTCACCGCCGCGCGCGCGGCCGCTCAGCGCGGCCGCGGGCGCAGCCGCAGGCGAAGGTCGTCGCCGACGCGCGCGACGTCGACGAACGCGAATCCCGGGGCATCGTCGAGCCGCGCGAGCGGCGCGATCGCCGCGAGGCCGCGACCGCTGCCGAGCAGCTTGGGCGCGACGTAGACGAGCAGCTCGTCGACGAGCCCGGCGGCGAGGAGCGACGCGTTCAGCTTCTCGCCGGCCTCGACGTGGAGCTCGTTGATCTCGCGCCGGCCGAGGTTGGCAAGCATCGCCGCGAGGTCGACCTTGCCGCTCGGCGACGGTGCCAGCGCGATCGCGGCGCCGCGCGCTTCGAGCGCGCTGCGCCGTTCCCGATCGTCGAGCGCCGCGTACACGAGCACGTCGCCCGGAGGCTCGAGGATGCGGGCGTCGGCGGGCGTCTCGAGGCGCGAGTCGACGATCACGCGCAGCGGCTGGTGCGCGGTTTCGACGAGACGGACGTCGAGCCGCGGATCGTCGTCGCGCACGGTGCCGACGCCCGTCAGCACGGCGCCCGCGCGCTTGCGCCAGCCGTGGCCGTCGGCGCGCGCCGCGGCGCCGGTGATCCACTGGCTGGTGCCGTCGGCGAGCGCGCTGCGGCCGTCGAGCGAGACCGCGACCTTCATGCGCAGCCACGGCCGGCCGCGTTCCATGCGCGAGACGAAGCCGATGTTGAGCTCGCGCGACGGCGCGGCGGCGGCGTCGCACCAGTCGACCGCGATCCCGGCGGCGGCGAGCCGTGCCGCGCCGGCGCCGGCGACGAGCGGATTCGGATCGCGCAGCGCGATGACGACGCGACCGACGCCGGCGGCCAGCAGCGCATCGGCGCACGGCGGCGTGCGACCGTGGTGCGAGCACGGCGCGACCGTGCACGTCACGCTCGAGCCGTGCTCGCACCACGGTCGCACGCCGCCGTGCGCCGATGCGCTGCTGGCGGCCGGCGTCGGTCGCGTCGTCATCGCGCTGCGCGATCCGAATCCGCTCGTCGCCGGCGCCGGCGACGAGCGGATTCGGATCGCCGCCGCCGGGC
>JASLGD010000065.1 GCA_030150305.1 Caldimonas sp.
CGTGCGCGGCGGGCTCGCCGAAGGCTGGCACTACGTCCGCGCGCGGCGGCCTTGCCGGCGCGGCGGTCGCCGTCGGCGACGCGCAGCTTCGCGAGCGCGACGATCATCGCCACGAACGACAGCGCGTTGGCGAGGAACGCCCAGCCCGAGCCGAACGCCGCGATGACGACACCGGCGATCGCCGGGCCGATCATCCGCGCCGCCTGGAACGAGGTCGAGTTGAGCGCGACGGCGTTCGAGAGGTCGGCGGTGCCGACGAGCTCGGAGACGAACGTCTGGCGCGCCGGCGCGTCGAATGCGCTCGCGCAGCCGAGCAGGAACGCGAACGCGTAGACGTGCCAGAGCTGGACCGCGCCGAGCACCGTCAGGAGGCCGAGGCCGAGCGCGAGGATCGCCATCGCGCTCTGCGTCACGACGAGGAGCTTGCGGCGATCGAAGACGTCGGCCGCGAGCCCGGTCAGCGGCAGCAGCACGAGCGAGGGCCCGAACTGCAGCGCCATGACGACGCCGACCGCAGTGCCGCTGTGTGCCGTCAGCTCGGCGAGGACGAGCCAGTCCTGCGCGGTGCGCTGCATCCAGGTGCCGACGTTGGAGACGAAGGCGCCCGCCGCCCACAGCCGGTAGCTCGGGTTGCGCAGCGAGCGGAACGCGTTCGCCGACGACAGCTTCGCGCTCGTTGGCGCGGGGGGAGGCGAACCGGCGGGCACGAGCGATTCTCGCGTCGGCGCCGCGGCGGAGCCGCGCGCCTGGCCGTCCCACCCGCGCCTGGCCCGCGCCGCTCTGCGTCGTGCCCCGTCCGCTTCGCGTGGTGCTCGCCCCGCTTCGCGCCATGGCCGTCCCGCTTTGCGCCGTCCCGGCGACGCTTCGCGCCAGGCCGCGTCGCTTCGTCGCAGCGCCGTGGCGGCAACCGCAGCGCCGCGCCAGAGTGCCGGCACCGCGCCTCCGGCGCACCGACCCCGAGCCCGCCATGCGTCCAGAGCCTCCTCTCGGCACCGTCATCGCCGCGATCCTGTCGCACACGCCCGCCTACGTGTGGGCGATCCTCGCCGCGCTCGTCGTCGCGGGCAGTCTGCAGCTGCGCGCGCAACGAATGTCGCGCCGGCGTCTGCTCGTCGCGCCGGTCGCGATGGGCGCGCTGTCGCTCTGGAGCGTGGCCGCGGCGTTCGGCGCCCAGCCGAGCGTGGTCGCGGCGTGGCTGCTCGGCATCGGCGCGGCTGCGCTCGCCAACCGTGCGCTGCGCTGGCCACGCGCGGTCGCGGGCGACGGCGACGCCTTCGTCGTCGCCGGCAGCCCGTGGCCGCTCGCGCTGATGCTCGCGATCTTCGCGCTGCGCTACGCCGTCGCGGTCTCGCTCGTCTTCCACCCCGAGTGGCGCGCCGACCTCGCCTTCGCGGCGCCGCTGGCGCTCGCGTACGGAGCGCTGTCGGGGATGTTCGCGGCGCGCGCCGTGCGAATCCTGACGAGCGGCCTCGGCCCGCGCAGGGTCGCCGCGCGCGACGGCGTCGCCACTGCCTAGACTTGCGGCGATGCACGCCTACGCCGCCCACCTCAACGGCCTCGACAAGTTCCTGCTCTTCGTCGCGCTGCCGACGGTCGTCGTCGCGTCGCTTCTCGAGGCGGCCGTCCTCGCGCGCATCCGCCGCTACGACTGGCGCGCGACCGCGGTGTCGCTGTTCGACCTGTTCGCGCGCGTCGGCGTGCAGATCCTGCTGCCGTTCTCGATCGCGACGCCGCTGATCGTGCTCGCGTACCGGCACCGCATCGGCGCAATCGAGCTCGACGGCTGGACCGCGCTCGTCGCGCTCTTCATCGGCCAGGAGTTCTGCTACTACTGGTTCCACCGCGCCGCGCACCGCGTGCGCTGGTTCTGGTGCAACCACGCGGTGCACCACTCGCCGAACGAGCTCAACCTCTCGGCGGCGTACCGGATCGGCATCCTCAGCCGCGCAAGCGGCAGCTCGGCGTTCTACGTGCCGCTGATCTGGCTCGGCTTCGAGCCGCGCGTCGTCTTCGAGATGCTCTCGCTCAACCTGCTCTACCAGTTCTGGATCCACGCGACCTGGATCCCGAAGCTCGGCTGGCTCGAGCTCTTCCTCAACACGCCGTCGGCGCACCGCGTCCACCACGCCGCCAACCTCGAATACCTCGACGCCAACTACGGCGGCGTGCTGATCGTCTTCGATCGCCTGTTCGGCACCTACCGCGCCGAGCGCGACGACGTGCCGTGCCGCTACGGCCTGGTCGTGCCGATGACGAGCTACAACCCCGTCAAGGTCGAGCTCTACCAGTGGCGCTCGCTCGTGCGCGACCTGCTCGCGGCGCGCAGCGTGCGCGCGGTGCTCGGCCATCTCTTCCTCGCGCCGGGCTGGAGTCCGCACGGTCCGGGGACGACGACCGAAGCGCTGCGCGCGCAGGCGGCGACTGCGTCGACAGCGAACGCCGGGCTCGCGCGGCCCGAGCTCGTCGCGTCGGCGCGCGCCGCTGCGCTGCCGTGACCGAATCGCCGCCGCTGCACAACGCGCTGCGCCACGGCGCGATCGTCTGCGGCTTTTGCGCCTTCATCGCGGTCGCGCTCGGCATCGCGCGCGGCGACTGGGCTCTCCAGTTCGTCTACGCCGAGGCGATCGGCCTCTCGATCTGGGCCTGCACCGAGCTCGGACGCTACGGCACCGGCGTCGACCCGCAGTCGGGCTGGCGGTGGACCGTGCTGCAAGTCGCGGCGGTCGTCGCGGGGTACGCGATCGGGACCGGGATCGGCGATCTCTACTGCGGCTGCTCGAGCTTCGAGCATTTCCAGCGCGCGCCGCGCACGTTCGCGAGCTACCTCGTGCTCTCGCTCGCGATCAGCGGCGCGATCTCGTACTTCTTCATCTCGCGCGGTCGCGACCAGCGCCGCCAGCGCGAGATCGCGACGGCGCAGCGCGACGCCGCCGAGGCGCGGCTCAAGCTCCTCGAGTCGCAGCTCGAGCCGCACATGCTGTTCAACACGCTCGCCAACCTGCGCGCGCTGATCGCCGTCGATCCGTCGCGCGCGCAGGCGATGCTCGACCAGCTGATCGCGTTCCTGCGCGCGACGCTCGGCGCGTCGCGCGTGCCGTTCCACGCGCTCGAGACCGAGTTCGCGCGCGTCGCCGACTACCTCGCGCTGATGCAGGCGCGGATGGGCGAGCGCCTGGAGACCAGGCTCGAGCTGCCGGCCGACCTGGCGGCGCTGCAGGTGCCGCCGCTCGTGCTGCAGCCGCTGGTCGAGAACGCGATCAAGCACGGGCTCGAGCCGCACGTCGGCAAGGGCCGCATCGAGGTGCGCGCCGCGCGCGACGGCAATCGCGTGCGCCTCACGGTGCGCGACACCGGCACCGGCATCGATCCCGGCGCCGCCGCGACGCCGGCGAGCGCAGGCGCGGGCAGCGGCACGCGCTTCGGCCTCGAGCAGGTGCGCGCGCGCCTCGCGGCGGTGTATGGCGACGCAGCGTCGCTCGAGCTCGCACCGGCCGACGACGGCGAAGGCGGCAGCCGCGCCGTCGTCACCTTGCCCGCGTGACCGTGGACGCGACCGCGCTGATCGCCGAGGACGAGCCGCTCCTCGCCGACGAGCTGGCGCGCACGCTCGCCGCGGCGTGGCCCGAGCTGCGCGTCGTCGCGCGCGCCGAGCACGGCGCGGCCGCGGTCGACGCCGCGCTCCGGCTCAAGCCCGACGTGCTCTTCCTCGACATCCGCATGCCCGGCATGAGCGGTCTCGACGCCGCGCAGGCGATCGCCGAGGACTGGCCCGACGCGACGCCGGCGCCGCTGGTCGTCTTCGTCACCGCGTACGAGCGGCACGCGCTCGAGGCGTTCGACCACGCCGCGGTCGACTACCTGCTGAAGCCGGTCGACGCGGCGCGCGTCGAGCGCACCGTCGCTCGCCTGCAGGCGCTCGTCGCGGCGCGACGCGGCGAGCGCCGCGAGACGGGGGACGCATCGCCCGCGCTCGACGCCGAACGCGACGGCGCCGCGTGGCAGCGGCTGCTGGCGTCGCCCGAGGCGATGCGCAGCCTGCTCGGCGCCGCGATGACGCCGCGCCTCGAGACGATCGCCGCGGGCAGCGGCTCGGCGATCCACTTCGTCGCGGTGCGCGACGTCGTCTACTTCGAAGCCGCCGACAAGTACGTGCGCGTGCTCACCGCCGACCGCGAGCACCTGATCCGCATCGCGCTGCGCGAGCTGCTGCCGCAGCTCGATCCGGCGCGCTTCTGGCAGGTGCACCGCGGCACGGTCGTGCGCGCCGACGCGATCGAGCGCGCCGAGCGCGACGACGCCGGCAAGGTGACGCTGGTGCTGCGCGAGCGGCCCGAGCGCCTCGTCGTCAGCCGCCTCTACGCGCACCGCTTCCGGCCGATGTGATCGCGGTCGGCGCGCGCCGACTCTCGAGAAGCTCCGCGCGCAGGACGTCGGGCTCGACTCGGCACATGCCGCTCTTCTCGCTTCTGACGAACGAGCACGCCGCCGAGCGCGCGCGGAAAAGCCCTCCCGCCGCGGGGGCTTCGCGCACACAGCGGTAACCTCCGGGCCCCGCGACGCGCCGCCCCGAGCGGCGGTGCCTCGCTTGCGCCGACCCTTCGACCCGCTTGCGCTCGCCGCGCTTCGCGCCTTTTCGCTCCCTCCCTGATGCTCGGATCCTCCAGACCCATCCCCTTCGATCCTTACCGCCGACGACGTTCGCGACGCATCCCCCGCTGGCTCGTCCTCCTGTTGCTCGGCGTCGTGCTCGGCGCCGCCGCCGTGCTCTTCGTGCAGGAGCGCTACCTGCCGCCGCGCCTGAGCGCCGCGGCCTCGGCGCAGCTGCGCGAGGCGTTCGAGCGCGCCGACGCCGAGCGGCAGCGCCTGCAGTCCGACCTCGGCGCGACCGCGGACCGGCTGCGCAACGCGCTCGACGAGAACAAGCGCCTGCAGTCCGACGTCGCGACGCGCGGCGAGACGGTGCAGCGCCTGCGCGACGACGTCGCTTCGCTCGTCGGCGCGCTGCCGCCCGACCCGCGCAACACGCCGATCGCGGTGCGCGCCGCGCGCTTCGAACTGCAGGGCAACGCGCTCGCCTACAACGTCGTGCTGTCGCGCGACCGCGCCGGCAAGACTCCGTTCGGCGGCGTCATGCAGCTGGTCGTCGCCGGTGCGTCGGGCCGCGCCGACGACGCGGTGACGTCGCCGCCGCAGCCGGTCTCGGTCGGGCTCTACGAGAGCGTGCGCGGCAGCGTGTCGCTGCCGCAAGGCTTCAGGCCGCGCCAGGCGACCATCCGCGTCCTCGACAAGGCGGGCGGCAAGCTGATGGGGCAACGCGTCATGAACGTCAATTGAGGTCCGTGGTCATCGCGGAGAATCATCCGCTCTCGCCCGCGAGCGCCGCGGATCGTCGATGCAACGCGGGCCGAGCGCGAGGCAATTCGAACGGCGCGCGAACTGGGTGCGCGAAGGGAGCTGCAGCGATGCCGGCAATGCGTTGGGTGATCGCGTCGTCGCTGGCGCTCGCGTCCGCGACGGCGGCGGCGCAAGGCGCGCTGACGCTCTACGGCGGCGTGCGCGGCGGCGGCGGCTTCACCGACCAGAACGCGAACGACGCGTCGGTCCGGCTCAAGACCGGCGCCGCCGGCTCGCTCGGCTACGACTGGGTGCTCGACGACGGCCGTCAGGGCGAGCTCTTCTATTCGTTCCAGCGCAGCGCGCTGCCGGGCTCGGTCGCGAGCCGGCCGGCCGACATCGCGGTCGACGTCCAGTACCTGCACATCGGCGGTCGCGTGTTCTTCGACGGCACGCACGCGACGAGCGGAAGCTACCTCGTCGGCGGCCTCGGGGCGACGCTGCTCTCGCCGAGCCTCGACGGCCTCTCGTCCGAGGTGCGGCCGTCGATCAACGTCGGCCTCGGCCAGCAATGGATGCTGTCGCGGCAGCTCGCCGAGCGCGGCGAGCTGC
>JASLGD010000078.1 GCA_030150305.1 Caldimonas sp.
CGTGCGCGGCGCGCGCAGCGCCCGCGATCGCCGTCGGCGATGCGCCGCGGCGCAGCACCGAGCAGCCGTCGATCAGCCATTCGCCGGTGCGCTCGTCGCCGTCGCTCGCCAGCACGATCGCGTGCGGGCCGCTGCCCGCGAGCGCGTCGAGCTCGGCATCGCCGGCGCTGCCGGCGTCGACGACGACGACGTCGGCGCCGCCCCAGCCGGCGGCGGCGAGCTCGGCCGCCGTCGCCGCCGAGCCGACGATCTCGAAGCCGCCTTCGGCGACGAGGCCGTCGG
The DNA here is from genome assembly GCA_030150305.1 of Caldimonas sp. Classification (GTDB taxonomy): domain Bacteria; phylum Pseudomonadota; class Gammaproteobacteria; order Burkholderiales; family Burkholderiaceae_C; genus Schlegelella_A. Next base: position 283 of record JASLGD010000078.1, read on the forward strand.
CGAGCCCGGCGCGCACCAGCGCCGAAGGCGCAGCGATCGCGATCCTCAACGTCGGCATCGCGCGCTCCTCAACGGCAGCGGTGCTCGGGCCATTCGCCGACCTCGGCGCTGAGGTCGAGCGGCGCGCCGCCGCGCAGGATGCCGAGCGTGACGATGCCGCCGACGTGCGCGGCGAGCGCCTGGCGCAGCTCGCGCAGGTTCGCCGCCGCGCTCTCGGCGGCGCGGACGATGATGTCGCCGATCCTGACGCCGGCGCGCTCGGCCGGCCCGCCGGCGACGAGCGCGGTGACGAGCAGGCCGCTCTGCTCGGCCGCGCCGGGCGCGTCGCCTTGCACGGGCACCGACTGCGCGCCGATGCCGAGCCACGGCCTGGCGACGCGACCCTTGGCGACGAGCGCGTCGACGACGCGCGCGACGGTCGTCGCCGGAACGACGATGCCGTAGCCGCGCGACAGCGCCGCCGTCGCGACGCCGACGAGCGTCCCCGAGGCGTCGGCGACGGGCGCGCCCGAGAGGCCGTCGTAGACGCCGCCGTCGAGGCGGATCAGGCGATCGATCGAGCCGCCGAGCCAGGTCTGCCAGGCGCCACCGACGCGGTTGACGATCCCGGCGCTCGCGATCGCGTCGCCTTCGCCGCTGCGGCCGACGACGACGACCGTGTGACCGGCGCGCAGCGACGCAGCGTCGCCGGCAGCGAGCGGTGCGAGCGCTGCCGGGTCGGCGAGACGAAAGAGCGCGAGATCGCTCGCCGAATCGATGCCGACGAGCGTCGCCGCGAGCGAACGACCGCCGGCCGCGACGAGCGTCGCCGCCGCCGGCGTGCGACGAAAGACGTGCGCAGCGGTGACGACGAGGCCGGTCCTCCAGACGACGCCGGAGGCCACGGTGCCGCGACGGCCGAGCACGGCGACGGTCGAAGCGCCGATCGCGTCGACGATCGCCGCCATCGCCTCCGAGTGCGCGCGCAACGCCGTGGTCGCTTCGTTCAGGCTCGGGCTCTCCATGGCGTGGTCCTTCGATGGCGTTGCAATGCGCCGCACGGTACGGCCCGACCGACGACGGCGAATCCGCCGAACGGCGAGCGCACCTGGCCATGTGGGGAAGGCGCGCGCGCTTTGCAAGCGAGCCGGCGCCGACGCCGACGGACGGCGTCGATCTCAGTACGCGACCGGGTCGCGGTGCCGCGGGTCGTCGTGCAACGCCCAGTACGCATCGTGCAGCCGTTGCGTGACCGGCCCGGGGAACGCGCTGCCCACCCGCTGGCCGTCGACCCTCGCGATCGGCAGCACGCCGCCGCCGGTCGAGCTGAGGAAGACCTCGTCGGCCGAGGCGACGGCGTCGGCGGGCAGCGCAGCGACGTGCAGCGGGATCGCGAGCGCCTCGCACAGCTCGATCACGGTGCGCCGCGACACGCCCTCGAGGACGCCGCGCGCCGCCGTCGAGACGACCCCGCCGTGCACCGCGAACACGTTGAACCCCGGACCTTCGGTGACGTTGCCGGCGGCGTCGACGACGCAGCTCGTGTCGGCGCCGCGGTCGTAGGCGTCGAACATCGACTGCACGAGGTCGAGCCAGTGGTAGTTCTTGACCGTCGGATCGACCGACTCGGGCGCGATGCGCACCCGCCGGCTGACGTGGAGGTCGATCCCCGTCCGCTGCTTGTCGGGCGGCGCGATCCAGACGAACGGCACCGCGTAGGCGTAGAAGCGGTTGGTCGCGAGGCGCGGATCGCGCGACCCTGGCGGCGGCACGCCGCGCGTGCACACCATCGCGACGTACGCGTCGCGCAACGCAGCGGCGCGCACGCAGCCGTGCACGATCGCGCGCACGTCGTCGCGGCTGTACGGGATCGCCATCCGCAGCTTCGCCATGCTCGCGAAGAAGCGGTCGAGGTGATCGCCGAGGCGAAAGAACGCGCCCTGCCAGACGCTCGCGACGTCGTACGTCGCGTCCGAGCGCGTGAAGCCCCAGTCGAACAGCGAGATCTTGGCTTCGGAGAGCGGCTTCCAGTCGCCGTCGATGAAGACCGCGCCGCCGTCGAACTCGCCCGTCCTCACCGTTCGCAGCGTCGCGCCGACGGCGGCGGGCGCGCCGCTCATTGCTTCGTCGCCGCCGCCGGCTTCGCCGCGTCCGCGGGTGCGATCGGCTGCGGCACGCGGTTCTTCACCGGCGGAATCGACTGCAGGTACGCGAAGATCGCGGCGAGGTCGGAATCGCTGAAGTGCTTGTACGCGGGGATCGGCATCGGCGGCAGCACCGGCCTGCCGACGCCGAGATGGCGGCCGGTGCGCATGGTGTCGGCGAACTGCTTGGCGGTCCAGCCGCCGAGGCCGGTCTCTCGGTCGGGCGTCAGGTTGGCGGTGAAGCTGACTCCCCACGGGCCGGCCCACGCCGTGTTCGTCGCCGACGACACGACGAGCCACGGCCCGGCGGGAAGCCTGGGCGCGGGCGGCATCGCGAGCGTTTCCGGGTGGCCCGAGAGCATGCGGCTGAGATCGGGCTCGGGACCGTTGGCGCCCATCTTGAGCGGCGTGTGGCAGTCCGCGCACGCGCCGGTGACGACCAAGTACTGGCCGCGCTTGACGGCGGCGGGGTCTGCAGCGTCGGCGCTCGACATCGCGACGACGCCGGACAGCAGCGCTGCGAGCGCAGGACGGACGGAGTGCGGGTGCATGGCGGGTTCCTTTCGTCTCAAGTCGATCTCCTCCTCTTCACCGGACGGCGCCTCACTCGAAGTCGACCAGCTCGGCGCCTTCGCTGACCTGCTCGCCCGCGGCGACGCGAAACGCCTTCACGGTGCCGGCGCGCGGCGCGCTGATCGTGTGCTCCATCTTCATCGCCTCGAGGACGAGGAGCGGCGCGCCCTTCTCGACCGCGGCGCCGGGCGCGGCGACGAGCGCGATCACCTTGCCCGGCATCGGCGCGACGAGGCCGGCACCTTCTTCGTCGTGCTCCGCGCCGCTGACGCCGAACAGGTCGACGAGCGCGAACGCGTGGGCGCGGCCCGCGACGAAGACGTGGCGGCGCTCGCCGCTCGCGAACACCGCGGCGGCAACGCGGCGGTCGCCGAGCGTCGCCGCGATCGCGCCGCCGCCGGCCGTGCGCGCGCTCGCCGTCGTCGTCGTGCCGTCGAGCGCGAGCTGCCAGCCGCCGCCCGGCAGCGCGGCGACGTCGACCTCGCGCATCGTCTCGCCGTGGCGAAAGCCGAGCCGGCGCAGTGCGCTGCCGTTGAGGCGCC
>JASLGD010000098.1 GCA_030150305.1 Caldimonas sp.
GCGAGGGCGGCGAAGACGCTGTCGAGGGGCGCCGGTTGGTTAGCCATTCGGCTTAGTATACGCCACACGAAGGGTGATGCAACTGGTGGCGCACTGCGGGCGCGGGCGGCGGGTGGCCGATTTCCGGAAGTGAAGGAGAAGGCCCGGCCGTCCAGGCCAGGGCCGGGGGACATGGAGGAAATCGGCCACCCGCCGCCCGCGCCCGCAGTGCGCCACCAGTTGCATCACCCTTCGTATGGCGTATGGCGCGTATGGCGTATACTAAGCCGAATGGCTAACCAACCAGCGCCCCTCGACAGCGTCTTCGCCGCCCTCGCCGACCCGACGCGGCGCGCGATCGTCGGTGCGCTCGGCCGCGGGCCGAAATCGGTGTCGACGCTCGCGGCGCCGTTCGCGATGGCGCTGCCGTCGTTCATGAAGCACCTCGCGGTGCTCGAGAAGAGCGGCGTCGTCCGCTCGACCAAATCCGGCCGCGTGCGCACGTGCGAGCTGCGGCCGAAGGCGCTCTCGCGCGCCGAGCAGTGGATCGCCTCGCAACGTGCCGCCTGGGAGTCGCGCAGCGACCGCATGGCGGCGTTCACCGAACGGCTTCACCAGGAGGATCTCGACCGTGGCCACCGTTGACTCGAACGATCTCGTCATCTCGCGCCTGGTGCGCGCGCCGCGCGCCAAGCTCTGGCGCGCCTGGACCGACCCGCAGCTGCTGCAGGAATGGTGGTGCCCGAAGCCGTGGACGACCGAAGTCCGCGCGTTCGAGCTGCGCCCCGGTGGCGCCTTCCACACGTTCATGCGCGGGCCGGACGGCGGGACCAGCGACAACCCGGGCTGCTTTCTCGAGATCGTGCCGCAGCAGAGGATCGCGATGACGTCGATGCTCACCGGCGGCTGGCGGCCGGCGACGCCGTGGCTCGGCATGACTGCGATCGTCACGATGGCCGACGAAGGCGACGGCACGCGCTACGTCGCGACCGTCATGCATCCCGACGTCGCGACCGCGAAGCGCCACGAGGAGATGGGCTTCTTCCAGGGCTGGAACACCTGCATCGACCAGCTCGAGACGTTCGCGCGCGCGCTCGCCTGACGCACCGCCGGCGGCGCGCATCGGCGCGTCGCGGTGTACCGTTCGCCATCGCATGATTCGAGGGCGAACGCCATGACGACCACCGTGCCCGGCGACGGCCTGCAGCTTCGCTCGCTCGCGAAGGAGAGCGGCGAGATCGAGCTCTCGCTCGTGCGCGTGCCGACGCCGCCGCCGCGCGCCGACGAAGTCGTCGTCCGGGTCGAGGCGACGCCGATCAATCCGTCGGACATCGGGCTGCTGTTCGGCGCCGCCGACCTGGCGACGGTCGCGGTGCGCGGCGGCGGCGAGCAGACCGTCGTCACTGCGCGCATTCCGCCCGCGGCGATGAAGGCGATGGCGGGCCGCATCGGCCAGTCGCTTGCGGTCGGCAACGAAGGCGCCGGCACGGTCGTCGCCGCCGGCAGCGGCGCCGCGGCGCAGGCGCTGCTCGGTCGCACGGTGGCCGTCCTCGGCGGCGCGATGTACTCGCAGCTGCGCACCGTCAAGGCCGACCTCTGTCTGCCGCTGGCCGCCGGCACGACCGCTGCCGAAGGCGCGTCGGCGTTCGTCAACCCGCTGACCGCGCTCGGCATGACCGAGACGATGCGCCGCGAAGGCCACCGCGCGCTCGTCCACACGGCGGCGGCGTCGAACCTGGGGCAGATGCTGAACCGCGTCTGCATCGCCGACGGCGTCGGCCTCGTCAACGTCGTGCGCAGCGACGAGCACGTCGCGCTGCTGCGCGAGCAGGGCGCACGGCACGTCGTCAACTCGGCGTCGCCCACGTTCGCGGCCGAGCTCACCGAAGCGATCGCGGCGACCGGCGCGACGCTGGCGTTCGACGCGATCGGCGGCGGCCGCCTCGCCTCGCAGATCCTTGCCGCGATGGAAGCCGCGCTCCTGCGCTCTTCGACCGAATACAGCCGCTACGGGACGTCGACGTTGAAGCAGGTCTACCTGTACGGCGGCCTCGACACCGGGCCGACCGAGATCGTGCGCAGCTTCGGCATGGCGTGGGCGGTCGGCGGCTGGCTCGTCTTTCCGTTCCTGCAGCGGATCGGCGCCGACGCCGCCGGCGCGCTGAAGGCGCGCGTCGCGCGCGAGCTGAAGACGACCTTCGCGAGCCGCTACACGCGCACCGTCTCGCTCGTCGGTGCGCTGCAGCCCGACGCGATCGCCGAGTACGGCCGCCGCGCCACCGCGGCCAAGGTGCTGATCGATCCGAGCGCGTGAGGCCGCGTCGCGATCCGGGCGCGTGAGCGCCGCGTCACCGGCTCACGCCAGCTTCGCGTGCGCGGCGCGCGCGCGCTCGACGAGACGCGGCGCATGCGCGCGCTCGCACCACGCAGCGAAGCCCGCGGTCGGGCCGCGCCAGCGCAGCGCGCTCGCGCGGCGGAACAGCGCGGCGTCGGTGCGCAGCGTCGCGAGTCGCTTGAAAAGGAGCGCTTCGTCGCGCCGCCCGCCGAGCACCGCGTCGGGGAACGCTTCGATCGGCCCGTGCCGGTTCAACAGGCGCGCCGCGCCCACCGCGCCGATGCCGGCGATCCCGGGATAGCCGTCGGCGGCGTCGCCGACGAGCGCGAGCCAGTCGGGGATCAGCGGCGGGTCGACGCCGAACTTGGCGCGCACGCCGGCGGCGTCGCGGACCGACTTCGCGCGGCGGTCGACCTGGACGACGCGCTCGCCGACGACGCACTGCGCGAGGTCCTTGTCGGGCGTCCAGATGCAGACCTTGTCGACGCCGCCGTCGCGCTCGGCGATGCGCGCCGCCGACGCGAGCGCGTCGTCGGCCTCGAGCTCGACCATCGGCCAGACGACGACTCCCATCGCCGCGAGCGCGTCCTCGAGCGGCTCGAACTGCGCGCGAAGCGCCCGCTCGATCCCGGCGCCGGTCTTGTAGCCGGGCCAGAGGTCGTTGCGGAACGACTCGATGACGTGGTCGGTCGCGACGCCGACGTGCGCTTCGCCTTGCTCGAGGAGCTGCAGCACCGACTGCAGCACGCCGACGACGGCGCCGAGCGGCGGGTCGGTCTTGTGGAAGCGCCGCAGGCCGTGGAAGTGGCGGAACAGCTCGTAGGTGCCGTCGACGAGGTGGACGATCATGCGCGCGCCCGACGCGCCGGCTACGTCGTGCTCGCGGGAGCGGGCGGTGCGATCGACGACGACGTCGCCGTCGCCGAGCGCGGCACGAACACGCCGATCGTTCCGGGCTCGGCGCCGTCCCAGAGCTTGCGCAGGTGCGTGCGCTCGTCGGCGTACTTGTCGACGATGCCGGCGATCTCGAGCTCGAGGACGCGGAAGACGTCGCGCACCGCGAGCAGCGACGCGTCGTTCGCCTGGACGTCGCGCAGCAGGTCGGGCGGAAGGCCGCGCGGATAGAACTCGGCCTTCTCGCGCAACACCTTGTGCTGCGCGAGCAGCTCGGCGAGGCGCGCGTTCGGCGCCCGCAGCTTGACGACGACGGTCTCGATCTCGCCGGCCTCGGCCTTGCGGTGCGCTTGTTCGCTCGGGAAGCGCGCCAGCCAGCGGCGGTCGTCGCGCGCGGCCGAGCGTCGGCAATCGTCGGCGATGCTCAGCCAGCGGTCGAGCTCGGCGCACGCCAGCTCCTGCGCCGGCGAGAGCGCGCTGCGCGGCGAGCAGACCGGCGTGCCGCGCGCGGCGAGCTGCGCTTCGGCGGCTGCGCAGTCTGTCTGCTGCGCGTGCACGTCGGCGATGACCGCGAGCCCCGCGAGCGCCGCGAGCAGCGCCGGCGCGAGCGCCGCCGAGCGGACGCGGAAAAACGCGGGAGCGCTGGCCATGCGCTCGCAACGATACCTGCGCGGCGCGCATCGGCGACGCTCGAAGTGCGCAGGATTCGGCGCCGCGCGGCTCGGCGCGCCGGCACGTCTCGCGTCAGCGACGGCCGCGCGCCGCGCGCTTCGTCATCGCCCTGCGGTCTGCGGCTGGCGCGTCGGCAACCGCCAGTTCGGGCGCACGTAGTGGCAGGTGTAGCCGTTCGGATACTTCTCGAGGTAGTCCTGGTGCTCGGGCTCGGCTTCCCAGAACGGGCCTGCCGGTGCCACCTCGGTGACGACCTTGCCCGGCCACAGCCCAGACGCGTCGACGTCGGCGATCGTGTCGTCGGCGACTCTTCGCTGCTCGTCGCTCGTGAAGTAGATCGCCGAGCGGTAGCTCGTGCCGCGGTCGTTGCCCTGCCGGTTCTTCGTCGTCGGATCGTGGATCTGGAAGAAGAACTCGAGCAGCTGCCGGTACGAGAGGCGCCTGGGGTCGAAGACGATCTCGATCGCCTCGGCGTGCGTGCCGTGGTTGCGGTACGTGGCGTTGGCAACGTCGCCGCCGCTGTAGCCGACGCGCGTCGAGACGACGCCCGGCATCTTGCGGATCAGGTCCTGCATTCCCCAGAAGCAGCCGCCGGCGAGCACGGCGCGCTCGGTCGCGACGTCGGCGCTCATCGCACTTCCTCCACCTGGTCGAGGTACGCGCCGTAGCCTTCGCGCTCCATGTCGTCGCGATGGACGAAGCGCAGGCTCGCCGAGTTGATGCAGTAGCGCAGCCCGCCGCGGTCGCGCGGGCCATCGGGGAAGACGTGGCCGAGATGGCTGTCGCCGTGCTTCGAGCGCACCTCGGTGCGGATCATGCCGTGCGACGCGTCGCTCAGCTCCTGGACGTTGGCCGGCTCGATCGGCTTGGTGAAGCTCGGCCAGCCGCAGCCCGACTCGTACTTGTCGGCCGATGCGAACAGCGGCTCGCCCGAGACGACGTCGACGTAGATGCCGGGCTCGTGGTTGTGCAGATACGCGCCGGTGCCGGGGCGCTCGGTCGCGTTTTGCTGCGTCACGCGATACTGCTCGGCGTTCAGGCGCTGCAGGGCTTCGGGTGTCTTCTGGTAGGTGGGCATGGCATCTCCGTGGTCGCGCGTCGTGGTCGCTGCGGCGCGGCAAAGCTTACGCCCGCCGCCGCTTGCGCGCAGTCGTCGATTCGTTTCACGTCGCAGCATGCCGTTTTCGCCTTCGTCGTCGCTCGCGCAGCTGATCGAAGCACCGGTTCGCCCGGGCACCGTCGAGTGGCTCGGCGTGCGGCCGGCGCGCGGCGCCGCGGTGCGCGTCCTCGACGCCGTCGAGCTCGCGGCCGGCGAGGGAGTCCTCGGCGACCGCTACCGCAATGCGGGCGGCGCGCGCCAGGTCACGCTGATCTCCGCCGAGAGCCTCGCCGCGATCGCGAGCCACCTCGGCGTCGCTGCCGTCGCGCCGGAGGCGATGCGCCGCAACGTCGTCGTGCGCGGCCTCAATCTCGTCGCGCTCAAAGGGCGGCGATTTCGCATCGGCGAAGCGGTCCTCGAGGCGACGGGCGAGTGCCATCCGTGCTCGCGCATCGAGGCGAGCCTCGGCAGCGGCGGCTACAACGCGGCGCGCGGCCTCGGCGGGATCACCGCGCGCGTCGTCGGAGGCGGCGTCGTGCGCGTCGGCGACCGCGTCGAGCCGATCCGCGCCGCCTGAGCCAACGTCAGCAGCTCAGCTTCATCGACTCGATGCGGCCGCCGAAGCCGAGCTTCTCGGCAAGCGAGGGCTCGCGGCTGTCGGGAGTGAAGCCGACCCAGCGCGCCGACAGGAACTGCTTCTCGTACAGCGTCAGCGTCGCGCGCGGTCCGGTGACGACGCTTCGGATGTCGCGCTTGAGCTGCTGCGCGCTGCCCTTGTCGAGCGTCTGCAGCTCGACCGGGCCGATCAGCGTCAGCGAGTCGCCGTTGAAGTTGCGATCGCCGTAGAACGACGCCCAGCAGCCGCTGCGCATCTGCTCGCTCGCGCCCGACGTCGGCAGGACGACGACCGCGGTCTCGCTGGTCGAATCGGCCGGCGACGAGGCGCTGCGCATCGACGAGCACGCGGCGAGCGCGGTGAGCGCGACGAGCGCGACGGCTGGCCAGAGAAGCGGGTGGCGGTGGCTCATCGTTCGTCTCCTGAGTGGCAACCAGAGCCCCGGGCGATTGGCGTGCCTGCCGCCGCGCGGCAGCGCGCGTCGCGCGTCCGCCGCGGATGCGCGGGCGCGTGCCCTGAGGCATGATGTCGGCCGCTCGAAACAGAGGAGACACGATGCACAAGACCACGTTCGCCGCCTTGCTCGTCTCGGCCGCGTGCGGCGCGCACGCCGCCGGCTTCACGCTGACGAGCCCGACGATCAAGCCGGGCTCGACGCTCACCGACGCGCAGGTCTTCAAGGGCTTCGGCTGCGAAGGCAAGAACGTCTCGCCGGCGCTGAAGTGGAGCGGCGCGCCAGCCGGCACGAAGAGCTACGCCGTGACCGTCTACGACCCCGACGCGCCGACCGGATCGGGCTGGTGGCACTGGGTCGTCTACAACATTCCGGCGACCGCGACCGAGCTGCCCGAAGGCGCCGGCGCCGCCGACGGCAAGGGCGCGTTGCCCGCGGGCGCGGTGCAGGGGCGGACCGACTTCGGCAGCGCCGGCTTCGGCGGCGCGTGTCCGCCGCCCGGCGACAAGCCGCACCGCTACATCTTCACCGTCTACGCGCTGAAGACCGACAAGATCGACGCGCCCGCCGACGCGAGCGCAGCGCTGATCGGCTTCATGGTCCACGCCAACCAGCTCGCGAAGGCGAGCTTCGAAGCGAAGTACGGCCGCAAGCAGTGACGTGAACGCGCCGTGACGGCGCGACCGTCACGGCGCCTGCCGGCCGCCGCTGTCGCCGGCGTCGCCGTCGCGCAGCAGGAGCGTCATCAGCACCGCCGAATCGACGCGCGCGCTCAGCGAATACGGCTGGAACGCCGGCAGCACGACGAGCTGCCCGGGGCCGAGCCGGCGCACGCCGTTCGGCATCTGGATCTCGACGTCGCCTTCGAGGCAGTGGATCGTGCACTCGTCGTCGACGTGGTGCTCGGGGATGTCGCGCCGCGCCGGCAGCACGAGGTGCAGCAGCTGGATCCGGTCGGTCTTCAGCAGGCTCGTGCTCACCGAGTCGTGCAGCGCCGCGCCGAGCGGCCGGATGTCGATGACGTCGAGCAGGTGGGCGTGCGGCAGGGCCATGGCTCCTCCAGCGCGGTCGAGAGCAAGCGCGGTGCCCGCAAGCCTAGCGCGGCCGGCGCCCCGATTGCCTCCCAACCCCGCGGGCTTGTGAACGACGACTTCGCCGACATCTACGGGGCTGCCATGAACCACCGACCCGATCCCGAAGACCGCATGTGGTCGCAGGCGTGCGAGCTGATCGCCGAGGCCGAGCGGCTGCATCGCCAGTTCTTCCGCCTCGCCGTCGAGACTGCGCCGGCGTGGGAGCCGCCGATCGACGTCTTCGAGGACGAGCGCGAGCTCGTCCTGGTCGTCGCGATGCCCGGCGTCGCTGCCGAACGTGTCGAGGTCGCGCACGACGGCGCGACGCTCGTCGTCCGCGGCACGCGGCCGCTGCCGGTCGACGGCGGTCGCTTCAGGATCCGCCAGCTCGAGATCCCGTACGGTGCGTTCGAGCGCCGCGTCGCGCTGCCGGCGGGCACGTTCGAGGTCGGCCGTCCCGAGCTGGTCCAGGGCTGCCTCGTGCTGCGGCTCGGAAAGCAGGGTCGTTGAGATGGCGACGTTTCCCGAGCCATCACGCGCGCCCGAATCGGGCGAGCTCCTCGACGAGCGTCGCGGCGCCGAAGCGCCGGCGAGCGCGCCCGCCGTCGGCGGCGCGGCGACGTCGACGCGGCCGCATCCCGACGACGCGCTGATCATCCTCGCGGTCCGCAACCTCGTCGTGTTCCCGTCGACGGTGCTGCCGATCGGCCTCGGCCGCGAGCGCTCGCAGGCGGCGGTGCAGGAAGCGGTCCGCCTCGAGCGGCCGATCGGCGTGCTGCTGCAGACCAAGCCCGAGATCGACGAGCCCCGGCCCGACGAGCTGCACTGGGTCGGCACGAGCGCCGCGGTGCTGCGCTACGTCACCGCGCCCGACGGCGGCCACCACGTCGTTGCGCGCGGCCTGCGCCGCTTTCGCGTCCTCCAGTTCCTCGACGGCTGGCCGTTCGCGGTCGCGCGCGTCCAGTACATCGACGACCCCGACCGCACCGACCCCGAGATCGAAGGCCGCGCCCGCGTGCTGAAGGAGCGCGCGCTCGAGACGCTCCAGCTCCTGCCGCAGGTGCCGCAGGAGATGGCGATCGCGCTGCAGGGCATCGACGACCCGGCGCAGCTCGCCAACGTGATCTCGAGCGTGCTCGACGTGCCGCCCGAGGAGAAGCAGTCGCTGCTCGAGACGTTCGACCTCAAATCGCGGCTCGAACGGCTGCTCGCGATCGTCGCGCGCCGGATCGAGGTGCTCAAGGTCTCGCGCGACGTCGCCGACCGTACGCGCGAGAACATCGGCGACGTCAACCGCAAGCACCTGCTGCGCGAGCAGATGCGCACGATCCAGAAGGAGCTCGGCGAAGGCGACGAGAACGCCGCCGAGCTCGCCGAGCTCGACCAGGCGATCACCGACGCGCACATGCCCGAGGAGGTCGAGAAGGCGGCGCGCAAGGAACTGAAGCGCCTCGAGCGGATGCCCGAGGCGGCCGGCGAGTACTCGATGGTGCGCACGTACCTCGACTGGCTGATCGAGCTGCCGTGGCAGGAAGAGCCGCAGGCGCCGATCGACATCGCCGAGGCGCGCCGCATCCTCGACGAGGACCACTTCGGCCTCGACAAGATCAAGCGCCGCATCCTCGAGCACCTCGCGGTGCTGAAGCTCAACCCTGCAGGGCGCAGCCCGATCCTCTGCTTCGTCGGCCCGCCCGGCGTCGGCAAGACGTCGCTCGGCCAGAGCATCGCCAAGGCGACCGGGCGCAAGTTCGCGCGCATCAGCCTCGGCGGCGTCCACGACGAGTCCGAGATCCGCGGCCATCGGCGCACGTACATCGGCGCGCTGCCGGGCAACATCGTGCAGAGCCTGCGCAAGGTCGGCACCCACCACGCGGTGATGATGCTCGACGAGGTCGACAAGCTCGGCGCCGGCGGCTTCCACGGCGATCCGGCCTCCGCCTTGCTCGAGGTGCTCGACCCCGAGCAGAACTCGACCTTCCGCGACACGTATCTCGCGGTGCCGGTCGACCTCTCGAAGGTGATGTTCGTCTGCACCGCGAACGTCCTCGACACGATTCCGGGCCCGCTGCGCGACCGCATGGAGATCATCCAGCTGCCCGGCTACACGGCCGAGGAAAAGCTCCAGATCGCGAAGCGCTACCTCGTGCCGCGCCAGCTCGCCGCGACCGGCATCAGCGCCGAGCAGTGCGAGATCACCGACGACGCGCTGATGGCGATCGTCGCCGACTACACGCGCGAGGCGGGCGTTCGCAACCTCGAGCGCGAGATCGGCAGCGTCTGCCGCCACGTCGCGGTGCGCGTCGCCGAGGGCAGCGTCACGCGGATGACGGTGACGCCGTCGGAGCTGCACGAGATCCTCGGCGCGGAGCGCTTCGAGGCCGAGGTCGCGATGCGCACGGGAATCCCCGGCGTCGCCACCGGGCTCGCGTGGACGCCGGTCGGCGGCGACATCCTCTTCATCGAAGCGGCGCGCACGCCGGGATCGGGGCGGCTCATCCTCACCGGCCAGCTCGGCGACGTGATGAAGGAAAGCGCGCAGGCGGCGCTCTCGCTCGTCAAGGCGCGCTCGGCGTCGCTCGGCGTCGCCGCCGACGGGCTCGAGAAGTCGGACATCCACGTCCACGTCCCGGCCGGCGCGACGCCGAAGGACGGGCCGAGCGCGGGCGTCGCGATGTTCGTCGCGCTGACCTCGCTCCTGACCGAGCGTCCGGTGAAGAGCGACGTCGCGATGACCGGCGAGATCAGCCTGCGCGGCCTCGTGCTGCCGATCGGCGGCGTCAAGGAGAAGGTGCTCGCGGCCCTGCGCGCCGGCATCACGACCGTGATGCTGCCGGCGCGCAACCGGCGCGACCTCGAGGACATTCCTGTCGGTGCGCGCGAGCGCATCCGCATCGAGTGGCTCGAGACCGTCGACGACGCGCTCCGCATCGCGCTCACTCCGGCAGAAAAGGCCGCCGCCGCCTGAGCCGCGCGAAGCGCGCTCGGGCACGGCGGATGCCGTGCCGTGGGCCCATCCGTTCAGGAGGTCACCCATGGCAAACCGATATCTGACACCGTGGTCGGGATCGCGGCAGTGGCAAGGCGATCCGCTCTATCAGCTGCAGCGCGAGATCGATCGCGTCTTCGACGACGTCTTCAGCGCCGGCGGCCGCTCCGGCAGCGGCGCGACGACCGCGATCAGCGCGCCGCGCATCGACATGCACGACGACGACGGCGAGCTTTGCCTGCGCGCCGACCTGCCGGGCATCCAGCCGCAGGACCTCGACGTGCGCGTCGACGGCGACATGCTCACGATCAGCGGCGAGCGCAAGAGCGAGCAGAACCGCAACGACCGCGACTACCACGTCATGGAGCGCAGCCACGGCCGCTTCCAGCGCACCGTGCAGCTGCCGTTCACTCCCGATCCCGACCAGGTGCGCGCCGAAGTGAAGCACGGCGTGCTCGAGGTTCGCATTCCGAAGCAGGCGGCGCAGGAGCGCAGCCGTCGCATCCAGGTGCGCGGTGAAGGCGAGCCCTCGGGCGGCGGCGCGGCGATGACGCAAGCGGTCGGTGGCGGGTCGAGCAGCGACAGCGGCGCGCGTGGCGCGGGCGGCTCGCGCAGCGACGCCGGAACGACCGCGGCGGCGACCGGCAACGTCGGCCAAGGTCCGGGCGGCTCGAGCTCGTCGACCCCTGGCGTCGGCAGCGGTGCGCAGGGCGGCGCAGGCGGCGGCATGGCCGGAGTCGCGGGCGGCCCGACGTCGGCGCCGGTCGGCGAGAGCGCGTCGTCGTCATCGTCGAACTCGAGCGGGCGCTGAGCGCGCGTCGCGGCGGTCCGCCGCCGCGGCGCTAAGCTCGCGCGATCGTCACCACCGGCAGCGCCAGCTGCCTCGGTCATGGCCCACGCGCTCGGTTCCGACACCCCTGTCTTCGTCGTCGGCGCCGGGATCATGGGCGCCGGCATCGCCCAGGTCGCGGCGCAGGCCGGGCACGCCGTGCACCTGTTCGACAGCCGCGAAGGCGCGGCGGCGAGCGCGTGCGACAAGCTCGCGACGACGCTCGACGGCCTCGCCGCCAAGGGCAGGCTCGCTGCCGCCGAAGCGCAGGCGATCGCGGCGCGCATCGTCGCCGCGAGCTCGCTCGCCGACGCTGCGCACGCCGGCGTCGTCGTCGAGGCGATCGTCGAGAGCCTCGACGCCAAGCGCGCGCTCTTTCGCGAGCTCGAGGCGATCGTCGGCGAGCACGCGATCCTGGCGACGAACACCTCGTCGATCTCGATCACCGCGCTCGCGAAGGACCTGCGCCGGCCGGGCCGCTTCGTCGGCATGCACTTCTTCAACCCGGTGCCGCTGATGAAGCTCGTCGAGGTCGTCTCCGGCCTCGCGACGGACGCAGCCACGGCGACGGCGATCTTCGAGCTCGCGAAGCGCTGGGGCAAGACGCCGGTGCACGCGCGATCGACGCCGGGCTTCATCGTCAACCGCATCGCGCGGCCGTACTACGCCGAGGCGCTCGCGCTGCTGCACGAGCGGCTCGCCGAGCCGGAGACGATCGACGCATGCCTGCGCGGCGCCGGCTTTCGCATGGGGCCGTGCGAGCTGATGGACCTGATCGGACACGACACCAACTTCGCCGTCACGCAGTCGGTGTTCGACGCCAACTTCGGCGACAAGCGCTACCAGCCGTCGCTCGTGCAGCGCGAGATGGTCGACGGCGGCCGGCTCGGCCGCAAGTCGGGCTGCGGCTTCTTCGCGTATCCGCCGGGCGCGCCCGCGCCGCCGAGCGACGCGTTCGAAGCGCCTCCGGTCCCCGCCGGCGCGATCGTCGCGCTGCACGGCCGTGGCGTCGCCGTCGACCGCTGGGCGGCGCGGCTCGGCGACGCCGGCGTGCGCTTCGAGACCGACCCCGCGAGTCGCTGGGTCGGCCTGCAGACCGCGAGCGGCGAGCTGCGTCTCACCGACGGCCGCGCCGCGACGCAGGTCGCCGCCGAGTCGGGCGTTCGCGATCTCGCCGTCTTCGATCTCGCGGTCGCGCCGCGCGGCGGCGAGCCGGGGACGGCGCTCGCGCTCGCCTTCGCCGCGAGCGCATCGGCGGCGTGGCGCGAGCAGGCGGCCGACTGGCTGCGCATCGCCGGCTGGCGGCCGCAGGCGATCGGCGATTCTCTCGGGCTCGTCGTCGCGCGAACGATCGCGATGCTCGTCAACGAAGCGGCCGACGCGGTGCACCAGGGCGTCTGCAGCGAAGACGGCGCCGATCTCGCGATGAAGCTCGGCGTCGCGCATCCCGCCGGTCCGTTCGAGTTCCTCGCCCGCTGGGACGCGAGCGCGGTCGCGTCGCTGATCGATCAGCTCGACGCGCACTACCGCGGCGAGCGCTACCGCGTCAGCCCTGCGCTGCGCGATCGCGCCCGCCTCGCGCAGCTCGCGGCACCCGCCTGACGCGCGCAGGCGACGCGGCGCGGACGGCGCGGAAGGCGCGCGTCGGACAGCGTGCCGATCGCGCGTCGGTCGACGGAGCGACCTGCGCGAGACGCGTTGAAGCGCGCGTCGCGCTGCCGACAATGCGCGACGCCAATTCACGGCGAGCCAAGGAGAACTCAAATGCGAACCAATCGGACACCCGTCGCTGTCGTGACGATGCTCGCGGCGGCGGCGCTGCTCGCGGCGTGCGAGAAGAAGACGACGACCGTCACCGACGTGCCCGGCAACACGACCTCGACGACGACCTCGACGACGACGGTGACGCCGTCGCCCGCTGCCTCCGATGCAGCGATGGCGGCGTCGAATGCGATGGCGGCGACGGCGAACGCGATGGAGAAGGCGGCGTCGGCCACCGAGCGCGGCATGGCCAAGGCCGGCGAAGCGATCGGCGACGCAGCGATCACCGGCAAGGTGAAGAGCGCGCTGATCGCCGACCCGGACGTCAAGGCGCTGAAGATCGACGTCGACACCAAGGACAACGTCGTCACGCTGAACGGCACCGCCGACACGCAGGCGAACGCCGACAAGGCGGTCGCGGTGGCGAAGGGAGTCGAAGGCGTGAAGTCGGTCGAGAACCGCCTGACCGTCAAGCCCTGAGCGGGCGCTCGTCAGCGCTCGGCGCGCGGCGCTGCG
>JASLGD010000100.1 GCA_030150305.1 Caldimonas sp.
GCACGTCGCGGCGATCACCGCCGGCCAGGTCGACGCCGTCTACACGCTCGAGCCGACCGGCACCGTCGGCCGCCTGAACGGCACGACGCGCGTCCTCGAGGCCGGCGTCGTCGCCCATTACGTGCTCGGAGATCCGATGGCGCCGTGGCACGGCGGCTCGGCGAGCCTGACGACCGAGTTCCTGCGCAAGTACCCGGCCGAAGCGAAGAAGTTCATCGCCGCGTATGCGCGCGGCATCGAGCTCGTGCGCACCAAGCCCGGCGAGGCGCGCCAGTTCCTGAAGGGCTACACGGCGATCGAAGGGCCGCTCACCGCGGAGGTGCCGCTCGCTTCGTACATGCTCTTCAACGAATTCAAGGCGAGCGACGTCGCCTACTTCCAGAAGTTCTACGACCTGTTCGCCGACAAGGGCGTGTTCGAGAAACGCGTCGTCGTCGAGCCGATGCTCTTCAAGGGGTGAGCGCCATGGCAGACGCCTCTTCGTCGACGGTCGCCGCGGCGCCGTGGCAGCCCGCCGCCGACGTCGCCCGGCCGGCGCCGCGGCGCTTCGCCTGGCAGCGGCTGCTGCCAGCGGTCGGGCCGCTGCTCCTGTTCGTCGCCTGGGACCTCGTCGTGCGCGTCGGCTGGATCAAGCCGATCCTGCTGCCGCCGCCGTCGGCGACGATCGGCGCGCTCCTCACCGGCCTGGCCGGCGGCCCGTTGCTCGTCGACTTCGCGGTCACCGTGCTGCGCACGCTCGAGGCGTTCGGCATCGCCGCGATCGTCGGCGTGCCGCTCGGCGTCCTCCTCGGCAGCAACGAGAAAGCGTACCGCTCGGTCGAGTTCCTGATCGACTTCTTCCGCTCGACGCCGTCGTCGGCGCTGATCCCGCTGTTCCTGCTCATCTTCGGCGTCTCCGACGTCAACAAGGTCGCGATCGCCGCGTTCGGCGCCCTCCTCATCGTCGTCTTCAACAGCGCCTACGGCGTCATGAACGCGCGCAAGCAGCGCGTCATGGCGGCGCGCGTGATGGGGGCGACGCGCGGGCAGGTCTTTCGCGACGTCCTCGTCTGGGAGAGCCTGCAGCCGACGTTCGTCGGCCTGCGCTCGGCGGTGTCGATGGCGCTCGTGATCGTGATCGTCGCCGAGATGTTCATCGGCTCCGACAGCGGCCTCGGCCACCGCATCATCGACGCCCAGCAGGTGCTCAACGTCAAGAGCATGTACGCGTCGATCCTCGCCGCAGGCGCGCTCGGCTACGCGCTGAACGTCCTCTTCCTGCTGATCGAGCGCAGGATCGTGCACTGGAGCGGCCGATGAGCGGCGTCGTCGCCAACGCCGCCGTCGTCGCCGACGTGCCGGAGCGCCCCTTCGTGCCCGGCCCGACCGGCACGCACATCACGATCCGCGGCCTCACCAAGTACTTCGCCGGGTGGCCGCTCTACGAGGACTTCGACCTCGACATCCCGAAGGGCGCGATCGTCTCGGTGTTCGGCCCGAACGGCTGCGGCAAGTCGACGCTCATCAACATGATCGCCGGCCTCGTGCCGATCGACGACGGCCAGATCCTGTTCGACGGCAAGTCGCTCGCCGAGACCAAGATCGGCTACGTCTTCCAGAACTACCGCGAGGCGCTCTTTCCCTGGATGCGCACGATCGACAACATCGCGTATCCGCTCAAGCTCGAAGGCAGATCGAAGGTCGAGGTCGATCGCCGCGTCGCCGAGCTCGTCGCCTCGTTCGACGTCAAGTTCGACCTGCGCCGCTATCCGTACGAGCTGTCGGGCGGCCAGCAACAGACGGCGTCGATCATGCGCGCGCTCGCGCCGTCGCCCGAGGTGCTCTTCCTCGACGAGCCGTTCTCCGCGCTCGACTTCGAGATGACGCTCTTCATCCGCGAGAAGCTGCAGGAGGTCTTCCTGCAGACGGCGACGACGATGCTGCTCGTCTCGCACGACCTCGAGGAGGCGGTCTACCTCGCCGACCAGGTGCTGCTGCTGACCAAGCGGCCGACGCGCATCGCCGAGATCCTGCGCTACGACGACCCGCGCCCGCGCACCGTGCAGACGCTCTCGGAGCCGAGCTTCGTGCAGACCAAGAAGAAGAGCCTGGAGATCTTCCAGCGCGAAGTGCGCCGCTGACCGGCGATGGACGAACCGTCGCTGCACGCCTGCGCGGGCGCGGTCGCCGCAGCACCGCGGCGCCGCGACGTGCCGCCGTCATGAGCGCGGTCGCGCTCGCCGCGGCGGCGCTCGTGCCGGTCCGCGCCGGCAAGCTCGCCGAGCACGTCTATGCGTCGCTGAAGGCCGAGCTGCAGGACTTCCGCCTCGTCTCGGGCGACCGCTTCTCCGAAGCCGACCTCGCGCTGCGCCTCGGCGTCAGCCGCACGCCGGTGCGCGAGGCGCTGTTCCGGCTGCGCGACGAGGGCTTCCTCGCGGTCGACGCCAAGATCGGCTGGTACGTGCTGCCGATCGACTTCGGCCGGCTCGAGCAGCTCTACGACCTTCGCCTCGTCGTCGAGCTGGCGAGCGTCGCGCGCGTGTGCGCGCGCGCCGACGTGCCGGCGGAGATCGAAGCGCTGAAGGCGGTCTGGCTGGTGGCGCCGTCGGAGCGGCTCGCCGACACGCGCGCCGTCGGCGGCCACGACGAGGAGTTCCACGCCGCCCTCGTGCGCGCCACCGGCAATGCCGAGATGGCGCGCGTCCACTGGGACGTCACCGAGCGCATCCGCATCATCCGCCGGCTCGACTTCACGCGCGCGAGCCGCGTCGAGGCGACCTACGTCGAGCACGCGCGCATCCTGCGCGCCGTGCTGCAGAAGAAGAGCGAGCAGGCGCAGCTGCTGCTGAAGGCGCACATCGAGCAGAGCAAGGCCGAGGTGCGCAAGATCACGCTGCACACGCTCGCGTCCGCGCGCGAGCGCGCGGCGGCGACCGCCTAGTCGCCCACCGGACTGCGCCAATGGCATGCGTCGCCGCGCGTCGGGGCGTTCGCGCACCAAGAAGGCTTGCGCGCAAGCGTCAACGCCGCGCACCGCACCGAGGTTTCGTGGCATCGATCTTGCACTTGGGCATCGGTATACCGTCGCGTGCACCAAGCTCAGGCCGCGCGACACGTCCACACCACGGAGGGATGCCATGAACGATCGCCACGATGTCAGCCGCCGCCGCGCGCTCGCCCACCTTTCCGCGGGAACGCTCGCGACGCTGTCGCCGTGGGCGCTCGGTCCGGCGCTGGCGCAGGGCAAGCCGCTCACGATCGGCGTCATCTACGTCGGGCCGCGCGACGACTTCGGCTACAACCAGGCGCAGGCGCAGGCCGCCGCCGAGATCAAGAAGCTGCCCGGCATCAAGGTCGTCGAGGAGGAGAACGTCCCCGAGACGACGGCGGTGCAGAAGACGATGACCGGGATGATCCAGCAGGACGGTGCCAGCGTCCTGTTCCCGACGTCGTTCGGCTACTTCGATCCGCACGTCCTCGTCCTCGCGCCGAAGTTCCCCGAGGTCCGCTTCTCGCACTGCGGCGGCCTGTGGACCGAGAAGAACCCGAAGAACGCCGGCAGCTACTTCGGCTACGTCGAGGAGTGCCAGTACCTCAACGGCGTCGTCGCCGGCCACATGTCGAAGTCGAAGAAGCTCGGCTTCGTCGCCGCCAAGCCGATCCCGCAGGTGCTGAAGAACATCAACGCCTTCACGATGGGCGCGCGCTCGGTCGACCCGACGATCACGACGACCGTCATCTTCACCGGCGAATGGTCGATGCCGGTCAAGGAGGCCGAGGCGACGAACAGCCTCGCCGACCAGGGCGTCGACGTCTTCACGATGCACGTCGACGGCCCGAAGGTCGTCGTCGAGACCGCGGCCAAGCGCGGCAAGATGGTCTGCGGCTACCACGCGAGCCAGGCCAAGCTCGCACCCAACGCGTACCTCACCGGCGCCGAATGGAACTGGCTGACGGCGTACAAGACCGTGATCGACGCGGCGCGGGCCGGCAAGCCCCACCCCAACTTCCTGCGCGGCGGCCTCAAGGAGGGCTACGTCAAGATGTCGCCGTACGGCCCGATGGTGAGCGAGGCGGCGCGCAAGAACGCCGACGCCGTCAAGGCGAAGATGCTCGCCGACCAGTTCGACATCTTCGCCGGCGGCACCAGCGGCCTCAAGGACAACAAGGGCCAGGTCGTCATCGCTCCGGGCAAGACGATGAAGCAGACCGACGTCGAGCTCGAGAAGATGAACTATCTCGTCGAAGGCGTCGTCGGCTCGGCGTGACACATCGGCCGCGGGGCTTGCGGTTGCGATGACGTGAAGGCGGTCGACGTCGGCCTCCCCGTCGCCGCGCTCGCGGCGGCGCTGCTGCTGTTCGGCGGCTTCGTCTGGCTCGGCGGCGCGAGCCCGATCGAGACGTGGGCGCTCCTGTTCCAGGGCGCGTTCGGCAGCTGGTTCTCCTGGCAGAACACGTTGCAGCGCGCCGCGCCGCTGATGCTGACCGCGCTCTGCGTCGCCCTGCCGGCGCGCGCCGGCCTGATCGTGATCGGCGGCGAAGGCGCCGTCGTCCTCGGCGGCCTGGCCGCGGCCGCGTTGCCGTACGCGGTGCCGCTGCCGGGCAACGTCGTCGGCACCGCGATCCTCTGCGCCTTCGGCATGGCGGTCGGCGCCGGCTGGATCGCGATCGCGGGCGCGCTGCGGCAGTACCGCGGCGTCAACGAGACGATCTCGAGCCTGCTCCTCGCCTACACCGCGATCGCGATCTTCAAGCAGCTCGTCGAAGGCCCGCTGCGCGATCCGAAGACGCTGAACAAGCCGTCGACGCGCTCGCTCGCCGAGGCGCTGCAGATCGGCGGCATGTTCGGCTCCGACGTCCACTGGGGGCTCGTGCTCGGCATCGTCGCCTGCATCGGCCTCGGCCTCTGGCTGGCGCTGACGCCGGGCGGCTTCGCGCTGCGCGTCGTCGGCGGCAATCCGCGCGCGGCGCAGCTCGTCGGCCTGCCGGCGAACCGGCTGATCCTGCTCGCGTGCGCGCTCGGCGGCGCCTGCGCCGGGCTGGCCGGAGCCGTCGAGGTCGCTGCCGTGCACACCAACGCGAACGCGTCGCTGATCGCCGGCTACGGCTACGCCGGCATCCTCGTCGCGTTCATCGCGCGGCAGAGCCCGTTCGCGATCGTTCCGGTCGCGATCCTGTTCGGCGGCTTCGGCGCCGCCGGCAGCCTGCTGCAGCGGCGGCTCGGCCTGCCGGACGCGTCGGTGCAGGTGCTGCAGGGCATCGCCTTCGTCCTCATCCTCGCGAGCGAGGCGCTGCGCAGCGTCGACTGGTCGGCGCTGCGCGCTGCGCGCCCCGTGCCGGCGCCGGCGGTCGCGGGCATCGCACCGGCGACCGCGGTCTCGTCGACGAGCGACGCATGACGAGCGAGATCGCCGTCGCCTTTGCCGCCGCGATCGTCGGCGGCGCGCTGCGCGTCGGCGTGCCGTTCCTCTTCGTCAGCCTCGGCGAGTGCCTGACCGAGAAGTCGGGCCGCATCAACCTCGGCCTCGAGGGCGTGCTCGTGCTGTCGGCGATGGCCGCATTCGGCGGCGCCTACCTGACCGGATCGCCGTGGCTCGGCGTCCTCGTCGCCGCGTGCGCCGGTGCCGCGCTGGCGCTGCTGCACGGCGTGCTGTGCTCGCTGCCGCGCGTCAACGACGTCGCCACCGGCATCGCGCTGATGCTGTTCGGCACCGGGCTCGCGTTCTATCTCGGCAAGCCCCTGATCCAGCCGCAGGCAGCGCAGCTGCCGGGGCTTGCGCTCGGCGGCTGGAGCGGGTCGCCGATCGTGCAGGCGGCGCTCCAGGTCAATCCGCTGCTGCCGGTCGGGCTCGTGCTCGCCGCGTTGCTGCAGTGGGGCTTCGCGCAGACGCGCTGGGGCCTGCTCGTCCGCCTCGCCGGCGATTCGGCGAGCGCGACCAAGGCGCTCGGCTACTCGACGAGCGCGATCCGCATCGCGGCGACGGTCGCCGGCGGCGCGATCGCAGGGCTGGGCGGCGCATCGCTCACGCTCTTCTATCCGGGCAGCTGGAACGAGGGCATCTCGAGCGGACAGGGCCTGATCGCGGTCGCGCTCGTCATCTTCGCGCGCTGGAGCGCGCTGCGCTGCGTCGGTGCCGCGCTCCTGTTCGGCGGCGCCGGCGCGATCGGGCCGGCGCTGCAGTCGATCGGCATCAGCCAGGGCTACTACCTGTTCGCCGCAGTGCCGTACGTGCTGACGCTCGTCATCCTCTTCCTCAGCTGCCGCCCGGGCAGCGTCGCGCGCGGCAGCCCGGGCGAGCTGTCGTCGGTGCACTAGCGCGATCGCAGTCATTTCGCAGGAACACGCATGAGCGGTCTCGGAGGTCTCAACAAGTCGCCCGCCGGCGTCGTCGTCGGGCTCGTGCAACTGCAGTTGCCGGTGGTCGAGACGCCGGCGCAGCTCGCTGCCCAGGCAGAACGCATCGTCGCGATGGTCGGCAAGGCGCGGCGCAACAACGCCGGCATGGACCTCGTCGTCTTCCCCGAGTACGCGCTGCACGGCCTGTCGATGGCGACGGCGCCCGAGCTCATGTGCACGCTCGACGGCCCCGAGGTGCAGTCGTTTCGCGCCGCGTGCCGCGAGCACCGCATCTGGGGCTGCTTCTCGCTGATGGAGGCCAATCCCAACGGCAACCCGTACAACACCGGCATCGTCATCGACGACGAGGGCGCGATCGCGCTCTACTACCGCAAGCTGCATCCCTGGGTGCCGGTCGAGCCTTGGGAGCCGGGCAACGTCGGCATCCCGGTGATCGATGGGCCGAAGGGCGTCCGGCTCGCCCTCGTCATCTGCCACGACGGCATGTTCCCGGAAATGGCGCGCGAGTGCGCGTACAAGGGCGCCGAGCTGATGCTGCGCACTGCCGGCTACACCGCGCCGATCGAGCATGCCTGGAAGATCACCAACCAGGCCAACGCGTTCCAGAACCTGATGGCGACCGCGAGCGTGTGCCTGTGCGGCAGCGACGGCAGCTTCGACTCGATGGGCGAAGGCATGTTCTGCAACTTCGACGGCACCGTGCTCGTCGAGGGAAGCCGGCGGCCCGACGAGATCATCACGTGCGAG
>JASLGD010000283.1 GCA_030150305.1 Caldimonas sp.
GGCACCTTGATGTTGGCGAGCGCCGGATCGCCCGGCGGGTAGCGCAGCTTGAGCGCGCGCAACGCGTCGACGACCGCGGTCGCGATCATCAGGTTGCGGTGCGTCTTCGAGTCGGCGGGGACGATCGTCCACGGTGCCCACCTGGTCCCGGTCGCCGCGATCATCTCGCTGTACGCCGCCTGGTACTCGTCCCAGCGCTTGCGCTCGTCGAGGTCGGCGACGGCGAACTTCCAGTGCTTGGTCGGATCGTCGAGACGCGCCTGCAGGCGCTGGCGCTGCTCTTCCTTCGAGACGTGGAGGAAGAACTTGAGGATCACCGTGCCGGTCTCGGTGAGCATGCGCTCGAAGTCGTTGAGCTGCGCGTAGCGCTGCTCCTTCTCGGCGCTCGTGATCCAGCCGCGGACGACCGGAACGAGCACGTCCTCGAAGTGGCTGCGGTTGAAGATCACGATCTCGCCGGCGCCGGGGACCTGCTGGTGGATGCGCCAGAGGTAGTCGTGCGCGCGCTCGACGTCGGTGGGCGCCTTCCAGCCGACCGCGTGCACGCCGAGCGCGCTCGTCAGCCCGAAGACGCCGCGGATCGTGCCGTCCTTGCCGCTCGTGTCGGTGCCCTGGAGGACGACGAGGAGCTTGAACCTGCGGTCGGCCCAGAGCACGTCCTGCAGCTTGTCGACCTCGGCGGCGAGGGCGACGACGGCGGCCTTGTCGGCCGCCTTCTCGCCGAGCGAGAACGGCTTTTCGGCCGGGTCGAAGCGGCGCAGGTCGAAGCGCCGCGCGGGTTTCTTCCCCGGCTGCCCTGGCGCGGCGCCGGCGAATTGGTAGTCGGCGAGTCGTGCGTCGGTCTTCTTCGCCAAGGTGGGCCCGAACTCGGATGCGCCGGCGCAGCGCGCCGGTCGACGAGGGTCGATCGGCAGTGTAGCCGGCGCTTCCGAGGCCGCGTCGACGCGGCGCAGCACGCGCCTCGGGCGCCGCAGCGACGCCCGCGTCTCAGGCGCTCAGCGACGCGCCCAGTGGCCTTCCTCGAGGTGCCAGCGGCCGTCGCGGTGGACCCACTGGTGCGGCTGCCACGCGTAGCCTGGACGTGCGTGCTCGTAGTGGCCGCCGACCCAGACGTGACGACCGCCGCTCCAGCCCCAATAGCCGGTGATCCAGACCGCGCCCGGATACGGCGCGACGGGCACCGGCTCGTAGTACGGCGCGGGCGGTGCGACGTCGGTGACGACGGCCGGGCCGGCCGGGGCTGCGTAGCCGTACGGATACGGCTGCGCCGGCGCGACGACGCAGGCGGATAACACGGCGCTGCACAGCGCCGCGAAGGCGATGGTTCGAGTCGACATGGTGCTCTCCTGTTTCGATCGGGCAAGGCGCGGGCCCGCGCCATGCACCCTCAACCGGTTTTCGACCGCCGCGGACGACCTCTGAAGGCCGGCTTTACAGTCCTTTTCGCGGCGTTGCGCAGGTGCGCCTCCGAACGGGCATCATGGGCGCCCCGCGACTTCGTGGAGAGGCTCGATGGTGCGCTCGCTGATCGCCTTCTGCGTCGCGCTCGCGGCGGTCTGCCACCTCGCACCGGCCCGCGCCGCGCCGGCGAGCGCCGACGCAGTCGCCCCGGCCGACGCGCACGCGGTGCGCAGCGTCGTCGCAGCGCAGCTCGATGCCTTCGCCAACGACGATGCGGCGCGCGCGTTCTCGTACGCAGCCCCGGCGATCCAGGCGATGTTCCAGACCCCGGAGCGCTTCGTCGCGATGGTCCGCGCCGGCTATCCGGTCGTCTACCGTGCCGCGGGCGCGACGTTCCTCGTGCCGCAGCGCGTCGGCGACGAGGTGGTGCAAGGCGTCCATCTCAGCGACGGCGACGGCGCGCTGTGGCTCGCGACCTACCGCCTCGAGCGTCAGCGCGACGGCACGTGGCGGATCAAGGGCTGCGACGTGCAGCGCGCGTCGGGCAAGACGGTGTGACGCCGTGAGCTTTCTCGCCGTCGACATCGGCAACACGCGGCTCAAGTGGGCGCTCTACGAGAAGGGCCAGCCCGGCGCCGCGATGCTGAAGCAGGGCGCAGTGTTCCTCGAAGCGATCGACAGCCTCGCCGAGCGCGAGTGGCGCGACCTCGAGCCGCCGTCGAAGATGCTCGGCAGCGTCGTCGCCGGCGAAGGCATCCGCCGCCGCACCGAGGAGCAGCTCGAGCTCTGGGACGTCGAGGCGCGCTGGGTCGTGTCGAGCAACGCCGCCGGCGGCGTCACCAACGGCTACGACCATCCGATCCGCCTCGGCGTCGACCGCTGGGTCGCGATGATCGGCGCGCGCCAGCGGATCCTCGCCCGCGGCGCGGCGCGGCCGGCGCTCGTCGTCATGGTCGGCACCGCGGTGACGGTCGACGCGCTCGACACCGACGGGCGCTTTCTCGGCGGCCTCATCCTGCCCGGCTTCGGTCTGATGCTGCGCGCGCTCGAGATGGGCACCGCGGGCCTCAAGGCGCCGACCGGCGAAGCGGTCGAGTTCCCGACCAACACGAGCGACGCGCTCATGAGCGGCGGCGCCGACGCGATCGCCGGCGCCGTCGAGCGCATGCACCGAAAGCTGCTCAAGCACTCCGGTCGCGACCCCGCGTTGATCATGAGCGGCGGTGCCGCCGTCAAGCTCGCGTCGATCAGCGACCTGCCATTCGAGACCGTCGAGACGCTGATCTTCGAAGGACTGCTTCAGCTGCAGTCGCAATCCGAGCGCGGCCCTTCGTGAGCGCGGCGCGCGAGCGCGCGCTTCACAGGATGTAGCGCGAGAGGTCCTCGTTCTTCGCCAGGTCGGCGAGCTTCTCGTCGACCGCCGCGGCGTCGATCCGCACCGTCTGCCCGGAGCGGTCGGGCGCGTCGAAGCTGACCTCGTCGAGCAGCCGCTCCATCACCGTCGAGAGCCGGCGCGCGCCGATGTTCTCGGTGCGCTCGTTGACGTCGAACGCGATCTGCGCGATGCGCCGGATCGCGTCGGGCGCGAGCTCGAGCTCGACGCCTTCGGTCGCGAGCAGCAGCTTGTATTGCTTGACGAGGCTCGCGTGCGTCTGCGTCAGGATTGCCTCGAAGTCGTCGACCGACAGCGACCCCAGCTCGACGCGGATCGGGAAGCGCCCCTGCAGCTCGGGGATGAGGTCGCTCGGCTTGCTGAAGTGGAACGCGCCCGACGCGATGAAGAGGATGTGGTCGGTGCGCACCATGCCGTACTTGGTGTTGACCGTCGTCCCTTCGACGAGCGGCAGCAGGTCGCGCTGCACGCCCTGGCGCGAGACGTCGGCGCCTTGCGTTTCCGAGCGCGACGCGACCTTGTCGATCTCGTCGATGAAGACGATGCCGTTCTGCTCGGCGTTGGCGACCGCGCCCGCCTTGACGTCGTCGTCGTTGACGAGCTTGGCGGCCTCCTCGTCGACGACGAGCTGCTGCGCCTCGGCGATCTTCATCTTGCGCGTCTTCTTCTTCGTGCCGCCGAGGTTGGCGAACATGCCGCGCAGCTGCTCGGCCATGTCCTCCATCCCGGCCGGACCCATGATCTCGAGCGCGGGCTTCGGCTCGGCGACCTCGATCTCGATCTCGCGGTCGGCGAGCAGGCCCTCGCGCAGGCGCTTGCGCATCACCTGGCGCGCGGTGTTGTCCCCGGCCGGCGCCGACGTGCCGCTCGCGAAGCCGAAGTCGCTGCGCGGCGAGGGCACGAGCACGTCGAGGATGCGCTCCTCGGCGGCGTCCTCGGCGCGTGCGCGCTGCCGCTTCATCGCCGCCTCGCGCTCCTGCTTGACCGCCATGTCGACGAGGTCGCGCACGATCGAGTCGACGTCCTTGCCGACGTAGCCGACCTCGGTGAATTTCGTCGCCTCGACCTTGATGAACGGCGCATCGGCGAGCCGCGCGAGGCGGCGCGCGATCTCGGTCTTGCCGACGCCGGTCGGCCCGATCATGAGGATGTTCTTCGGCGTGATCTCGCCGCGCATGCCTTCGTCGACCTGCTGCCGGCGCCAGCGGTTGCGCAGCGCGATCGCGACCGCGCGCTTGGCGCCGCCCTGGCCGACGATGTGGCGGTCGAGCTCGGAGACGATCTCCTTGGGGGTCATGCTCGACTTGCGGGTGGCGGTGGCGTCCATCAGTCGAGCGTCTCGATCGTGTGGTTCTGGTTGGTGTAGATGCACAGGTCTCCGGCGATCTCGAGCGAGCGCTTGACGATGTCCTTCGGCGAGAGCTGCGTCTCCTGCAGCAACGCGCGCGCGGCGGCGCTGGCGAACGACCCGCCCGAGCCGATCGCGACGATGCCGTGCTCGGGCTCGAGGACGTCGCCGTTGCCGCTGACGATGAGCGACGTCTCGCGGTCGGCGATGGCGAGCATCGCCTCGAGGCGGCGCAGGACGCGGTCGGTGCGCCAGTCCTTCGTCAGCTCGATGGCAGAGCGCACGAGATGGCCCTGGTGCTTCTCGAGCTTGGCCTCGAAGCGCTCGAAGAGCGTGAAGGCGTCGGCGGTCGCGCCCGCGAAGCCGGCGAGCACCTTGTCGTGATAGAGGCGGCGAACCTTCTTCGCCGTCGACTTGGCGACGATGTTGCCGAGCGTCACCTGGCCGTCGCCGCCGAGCGCGACCTGCGCGCCGCGGCGCACGCTGACGATCGTCGTGCCGTGGTAGGACTCGTCCATCGGGCAGACATTGTGGCGTGGCGGTCTGAACTCAAGCGACGTCCGTGCACGGTCGCAGAGGTCAGGATGTCCATCGACGGTGCGGCAGGCACCGGTCGACGTCGTCAGCCTTGTGGATGAAAGGCGGGCCGCACCCCCGCGTTCGAGGGGTTTTCCGTAGGCGCGCCTCCGGACGCTGCGTAGGAGTTCCCTTACAGTGCGGCCAGTCTTCCGCGGCCTTGCCGCTCGTGGCAGGAGCCGGAGATCGTTCTGGATCTTTGTCGATTCGTTCCCTGAGGGCGCCGCGGCCAAGCTTGGCGGCTCACCCACCACCCCGGAGTCCAGCAATGAAGAGTTCGAAGATGAATCCTGCGTGCGCACAGCCCTCGCGCGTCGCGATCGAAAGGTCACTCACACGCTCGTTGCGCAGCCTTGCGTCAGCGGCGCTCGCGGGTGCGGCGCTGCTCGCCGCTTCGTCCTCCGCGCTCGCGGGAGTCCCGGGGCTCACCGTCACCGTCGACTCGCTGGCACCGGCGATTCCGAACAGCACCGTCAGGCCGATCGCCTACAGCACGGGGAGCGTCGCCTACCAGACCGCCTACAAGGTGACGATGACCGCGAGCAGCCCGGTCACCGCTGCTTTCTTCTATGCGTACACGAACGTCGTCGGCGACGCTCCGGCTGCGCCGTTCATCGCGGTGCCCGATCTCAGGTCGGGCGACTCTTGTACCGTCGTTACGACCACGCCCACTCCGGGCACCGAACTCGATTGCGCGATCGGATCGATCGCGGCCGGGGGCACGGTTCAGTTCACGCTGCTCGTGTCGAGCCCGCCTGCTGGGATTTCCGGCGCCGACAGCCTTCTGCAACTGACGTGGGCCGTGCAGGCGGGCCAGGGGCAGCCGAACCCGTCAAATCTGGTTCATCAAGGGTCGCAGGACGTCACGTTGCACCTGGGAAGCGCTGCGGACGGAGTCCAGAGCTACGTGACGTCGGGCTCGCTGGGCGTGCAGGACACTACCGACGCGTCGTCAACCAATGTGACGCCGCCCATGCCCGTGACGGTGGGAGTGAAGCAAACAATTGTGCTTTCGTCGTGCACGGCTCACTTCAACCAATGCCTGAGCTCGACCGTTCGCATCGTCGACAGCTCCGGGGCGCCGATCCCGTTCGACCCCTCGGCCCCGCTGCTCATCGATCTCTTC
>JASLGD010000305.1 GCA_030150305.1 Caldimonas sp.
CCTCGATGCGAGCCGCTTCGAGGCTCGCGCCGTTGACCTCGACCTCGTACGACGCCGCCGGCCCGACCGCGCGCGCGAGCGCCTCGCGCAGCGCGCTCGCCGCGCGTTCGTCGAGCACGCTGCCGCACGCGGCGACGAGCAGCGCGGCGAGGGCGACGGTGATGCGCGACAGGACCATGGCAACGACAACGACGAGGGTGCGCGAGAGGACCATCCAGCGACAATGGCGATGGTGCGCGAGACGCGATGCAGCGTGTCGCGAAGGGGGAATGGCAACAGGGCGGCAGCGCCGCTCGGCGATGGCATGATCGGGGCGCGATGAACGCCGACCTGCACTGCCACTCGACGGTTTCCGACGGCACGCTCGAGCCGGAGGCGCTCGCCGCGCGCGCGAAGACGAACGGCGTCGAGCTCTGGGCGCTCACCGACCACGACGAGCTCGGCGGCCAGCGGCGCGCGCGCGACGCGGCGCGCGCGCTCGGCCTGCCGTACCTCACCGGCGTCGAGATCTCGGTCACGTTCCTCGGCACGACGGTGCACATCGTCGGCCTCGGCATCGACAGCGACGACGAGGCGCTGCGCCAGGGGCTCGTCGCGACGCGCGGCGGCCGCGGCGCGCGCGCGCTCGAGATGGCCGACGAGCTCGCCAAGGTCGGCATCCCGGGGACGTACGAAGGCGCGCTGCGCTACGTCGGCAACCCCGAGCTGATCTCGCGCACGCACTTCGCGCGCCACCTCGTCGAGAGCGGCGTCTGCACCGACACGCAGGAGGTGTTCCGCCGCTTTCTCGTCGAAGGCAAGCCCGGCTTCGTCCCGCACCGCTGGGCCAGGCTCGGCGACGCGGTCGGCTGGATCGTCGCCGCGGGCGGCCTCGCGATCGTCGCCCATCCGGCGCGCTACAAGTTCTCGCCGAACGAGGAATACGCGCTCTTCACCGAGTTCAAGGGCCACGGCGGCCGCGGCGTCGAGGTGACGACCGGCAGCCACACCGACGCGGAGGCGGAGCGCTACGCGGCGACGGCGCGCGAGTTCGATCTCCTCGCGTCGTGCGGCAGCGACTTCCACAGCCCCGACGAGAGCCGCATCGACCTCGGCGGCGTGCCGCCGCTGCCGGCAGGACTGACTCCGGTGTGGGACGCCCTGCAGGAACGCGTGCAATCCTCCGCCTGAGACGCGGTTTCGGACCGGCGCCGACAATCGGCGCATGGCGCAGTACTTCGAGGTCCACCCGCTCGATCCGCAGCCGCGGCTGCTGAGGCAGACCGCGCAGATCGTCGAGCGCGGCGGCGTCGTTGCGATCCCGACCGACTCGAGCTATGCGCTCGCGTGCCATCTCGACGACAAGGCGGCGGCCGAGCGGCTGCGCCGGCTGCGCGGCGTCGACGCGCGCCACCACCTGACGCTGCTCTGCCGCGACCTCTCCGAGCTCGCGAGCTATGCGCGCGTCGACAACCGCCAGTACCGGCTGCTCAAGCTGGCGACGCCCGGCCCGTTCACGTTCATCCTCGAAGCGACGAAGGAAGTGCCGCGGCGCGTCTCGCATCCGTCGCGCCGGACGATCGGGCTGCGCGTCCCCGAGCATCGCGTCACGAACGCGCTGCTCGAGCTGCTCGGCCAGCCGCTGCTCGCGACGACGCTGATCGCGCCCGGCGAGCGCGAGCCGCTGAACGACCCGGCGCTGATCCGCGATCGCTTCCAGCACTCGATCGACGCGATCGTCGACGCCGGCGCGTGTCCGATGCAGCCGACGACGGTGATCGACCTCGGCAGCGAGCCGCCGGTTGTCGTCCGCCTCGGCCGCGGCGATCCGGCGCGGCTCGGCCTCACGGTCGTCGAAGACGCCTGACGACGTCGCTTCGCCCGGCGCGCCGTTCGTCCGCCGCGCCCTTGACCGGCTTCCGATCTCGCTATTAGAGTGATATCACTTTGGAATCGCCCGAAGTCGGGCGATCGAGCATCGGGAGCTTGTCATGTCCACCCATTCGACCGAAGAGCGCGTCGCCCGGACGAGCAGCGGCTTCGTCTCGCTCGCGATCGGCTTCATCAGCCTGCTGGTCGGCGTCGCGCTGCTGCTGACGCGCCCGGCGGGGGCGACGATCGCGATCTTCGTCGCCGCCCTGCTGCTGACGTTCTGGTGCCTGTTCGGCCTCTACATGCTGCAGCCCAACCAGGCGGCGATCCTCTGGCTGTTCGGCAGCTACCGCGGCACCGACCGCGAGCACGGCCTGCGCTGGGCGAACCCGTTCTACGGCAAGAAGAAGGTCTCGGTGCGCGCGCGCAACTTCAACAGCGAGAAGCTGAAGGTCAACGACCTGCGCGGCAATCCGATCGAGATCGGGGCGACGGTCGTCTGGCGCGTCGACGACACCGCGCGCGCGACGTTCGACGTCGAGAACTTCGAGGCCTACGTGCTGACGCAGGCGGAGTCGGCGCTGCGCCACCTCGCGCTCAGCTATCCGTACGACAACTTCGACGAGCCCGGCTCGAGCGGCCACGCCGAGGTGACGCTGCGCTCCGGCACCGAGGAGGTCTCGGTCGCGCTCAGCCGCGAGCTGCAGCAGCGCTTCGAGCAGGCCGGCCTGGTCGTCGTCGACGCCAAGCTGACGCACCTCGCGTACGCGCCCGAGATCGCGGGAACGATGCTGCGCCGGCAGCAGGCCGAGGCGGTGATCGCGGCGCGCACGAAGATCGTCCAGGGCGCCGTCGGCATGGTCGAGCTCGCCCTCAACGGCCTCGCCGAGCGCGAGCTGCTGCAGCTCGACGACGAGCGCCGCGCCGCCATGGTGAGCAACCTGCTCGTCGTGCTCTGCTCGGACCACGATCCCTCGCCGGTCATCAACGCGGGAACCCTGTACGCCTAGCGCGCGCCGCACGGCCCGATGGCGAGCCCCGACAAGAAGTCGTTCCTGCTGCGCGTCGATCCCGCCCTCTGGGCCGAGATCGAGCGCCTCGCCGCGGCCGAGCTGCGCAGCGTCAACGCGCAGGTCGAGTACCTGCTGCGCGACGCGGTCGCGGCCCGGCGCGGCAGCAAGGCGCCGCCGGCGCCGGGCCCGCGCCGCAAGCGCTAGCGCCGGCAGCGCTCGCTACGATGGCCGTCGCGAGCATGGCCGAGATCTTCCTTTCCTACCGCCGCCAGGACAGCCAGAGCGCGACCGGCCGTCTCGCCGACGACCTCGAGGCGCACTTCGGCGACGAGCGCGTCTTTCGCGACCGCGAGATCGCCGCCGGCGACGACTTCGTCGGCGCGATCCGGCGCGAGCTCGCCTCGGCGACGGTCGTCCTCGTCGTCGTCGGCTCGCAGTGGGTCGCCGCGGAGGATGTCGACGGCCGCCGCCGGCTCGACGATCCGGGCGACTTCGTTCGCCTCGAGATCGAGCTCGCGCTCGCCGCGCGCGTCGCCGTCGTGCCGGTGCTCGTCGAAGGCGCGACGATGCCGTCCGCCGCCGAGTTGCCGCCGTCGATCGCCGCGTTCGCGCGCTGCCAGGCGGTCGAGCTCGCCGACAAGCGCTGGCGCTTCGACGTCGACACGCTCATCGCCTTGCTGCACTCGCAGTTCGGCATCGACGCGGCGCCCGCCGCAAACGCGTCCGCGCCCGGCGCCGCGGGGTCGCCGCGCTGGACGCGCTGGGCCGCCGACCTCGCCGACCTCGCGCTGCACCCGCGCCGGCTGATCGCGCGCCGGCAAAGCGGGACGGCGATCGACCATGCCCGCGCGTTCGCATTCCTGTGCCTCGCGATCCTGGTCGGCAACGCGATCCTGTTGATGACGATCGACACCGACCTCATCGCACGCGGCTCGCCGGCCGAGGTCGCGCTCGGCGTCGGCGCCTGGCTGCTGACCTCGCTCGTCGTCGGCCTGCTCGCAGCGGCGCTCCTCGTCGGCACGCTCGCGCTCGCCTGGTGCGTGGTCGCGCGTCGCGCCGTCGCCCGCTCGGTCGCCATCGTCGGCGCCTACGTCTACGGCGGGACGTGGGTGGGCGTGTGCGTCGGAGTCGTCTGCGCCGACACCGCCGTCGCATTCGTCGACGCCGACTTCCTGCGCAACACCTTCGTCCAAGTCCGCGCCGCGATCGCCGCATCGCAACCGTTGTCGCGGCAGCAATTGCCGAGCTTTCGCGACGCGCCGCTGGGCGGCGTCGCGAGCGTCCTGCTCGTCGTCGGCGCCCTCGCCTGGCTCGCGACGCTCGGCTGGTGCATCGCCGCCTGGGGCGCGTTCCGGCAGACGCTCGCCGCGTCGCGCGCGCAGGCGTGGCTGGCGACGATGCTCTGGATCGCGATCGTCGGCGCGCTCGTCTGGCTGCCGAGCCGGATCTGACGCATCGCGGGCGCCCGCGCTGTGCGCGTGGATCGACTCGAAGTTCTCGACGTCGACGTGTAGCGGGCGGCTAGCGCTCGATGCGCGCGACCGCGCTGTGCGCGTGGATCGACTCGAAGTTCTCGACGTCGACCGTGTAGCGGCCGATGCGCGGATCGGCGTTGAGCCGCAGCGCGACGTCGCGCACCATGTCCTCGA
Source organism: Caldimonas sp. (assembly GCA_030150305.1). GTDB lineage: Bacteria > Pseudomonadota > Gammaproteobacteria > Burkholderiales > Burkholderiaceae_C > Schlegelella_A. Next base: position 4,514 of record JASLGD010000305.1, read on the forward strand.
CGAACTTCGGGTTCTCGTAGGCGCGCTCGGTGATCCACTTCTCGTCGGCGCGCTTCAGCGACGACCAGATCTCGGCCGACGCCTCGTCTTCGGCGAAGCGCACGAGCTCTCGCCACGCGAGCTCGGCGAGCGCCTCGACGCGGATCGTGACGTGCGAGCGCTGGTTGTGCGCGCCGTAGTCGGAGATCTCCTTCGAGCACGGGCAGAGCGACTTGACCGGCACGACGACCTCGAGCCAGACGGTCGCCTCGCTCGCGCCGCTCGCCTCGACGATGAAGCGGCCCTGGTACTCGAGCAGGCTCTCGACGCCCGACACCGGCGCGCGCTTGCGAAGGAAGAACGGGAACGACGCCTCGATGCGGCCGGTGTCCGCGGCGAGCAGCGCGAGCATGCGCGCCGCCTCGCCGCGCAGCGTCTGGACGTCGAGCGGAACGTCGATCGCGTCGAGCCACGCGATGAAGCGCGACATGTGCGTGCCCTTCTGCTCGGCGGGCAGCGCGACGTCGATCGCCCAGTCGGCGACCGTGGGAACGACGGCGTCCTCGATCCGCAGCTGCAGCGGATAGCGCACGCGGCGCACGCCGACGCGCTGGATGACGAGACGGCGATCGTCGCGCCCGCCCTGCGTGTCGGGGATGTGGAGGACGTCGACGAGGTTGGTCATCGCCGCGCCTCAGTGGCCCGCCGCCGTGCGCAGCAGCGCCGGCGTCGCGCCGAAGCGGCGCTGGATCTGCTGCTCGATGCCGGCAGCGTCGAGACCGCACATCGCGAGCAAGCGCGCCGGGTCGCCGTGCTCGACGAAGCTGTCGGGCAGGCCGAGCACGAGCACCGGGACGTCGATGCGCGCCTCGGCGAGAGCCTCGAGGACGGCGCTGCCCGCGCCGCCCATCACGGTGCCTTCTTCCACGGTGACGATTGCATCATGGCGGCGCGCGAGATCAGTCACGAGGGCGACATCGAGCGGCTTGGCGAAGCGCATGTTGGCGACCGTCGCGTCGAGCCGCTCGGCGGCGGCAAGCGCCGGATAGAGGAGCGTGCCGAAGGCGAGGATCGCGATCCGCTTGCCGTGCTGCGCCGACGTACGCGTGCTCTCGCGCCGGATCTCGCCGGTGCCGAACGGGATCGCGCGCATCTCGGCCTGCACCGCGGCGCCGACACCGGCGCCGCGCGGATAGCGGACCGCGACCGGATGGCTCTGCATGAACGCGGTATAGAGCGCCTGCCGGCATTCGTTCTCGTCGGCCGGCGTCAGCACGCTGACGTTGGGCAGGCAGCGCAGGTACGCGATGTCGAAGGCGCCGGCGTGCGTCGCGCCGTCGGCGCCGACGATGCCGGCGCGGTCGAGCGCGAAGACGACCGGCAGGTTCTGGATCGCGACGTCGTGGATCAGCTGGTCGTAGCCGCGCTGCAGGAACGTCGAGTAGATCGCGACGACCGGCTTCATGCCCTCGCACGCGAGCCCGGCGGCGAAGGTCACCGCGTGCTGCTCGGCGATGCCGACGTCGAAGTAGCGCTTCGCAAAGCGCTTCTCGAACTCGACCATCCCCGAGCCCTCGCGCATCGCCGGCGTGATGCCGACGAGGCGCTCGTCCTGCTCGGCCATGTCGCACAGCCACTGGCCGAACACCTGGGTGAACGTGAGCTTGGGCGGCGTCGCCGGCTTGACGATGCCGACCGCCGGATCGAACTTGCCCGGGCCGTGGTAGCCGACCGGGTCGGCCTCGGCGAGCTTGTAGCCGTAGCCTTTCTTGGTCACGACGTGGAGGAACTGCGGGCCCTTCAGGTCGCGCAGGTTCTCGAGCGTCGGGATCAGCGAGTCGAGGTCGTGGCCGTCGATCGGGCCGACGTAGTTGAAGCCGAACTCCTCGAAGATCGTGCCGGGAACGACCATCCCCTTGGCGTGCTCCTCGAAGCGGCGTGCGAGCTCGAGCAGCGGCGGCGCGTGCTGAAGCACCGTCTTCGCCGTGTCGCGCGCGGCGGCGTAGAACTTGCCGCTCATCAGCCGCGCGAGGTAGCGGTTGAGCGCGCCGACCGGCGGCGAGATCGACATGTCGTTGTCGTTGAGGATGACGAGCATGTCGGTCTGCGAGACACCGGCGTTGTTGAGCGCCTCGAAGGCCATGCCGGCGCTCATCGCGCCATCGCCGATCACCGCCACCGCCTTGCGGTTCTCGCCCTTGATGCGCGCCGCGACGGCCATGCCGAGCACGGCCGAGATCGAG
>JASLGD010000317.1 GCA_030150305.1 Caldimonas sp.
GTCATCACAGCGGCCGCCCGAAGGCGGCCGCTGCGATGACGGTGAGAGGGCCGTCGACCGACGGCCGCTTCGGTCACTGCAGGCGACGCTCGCGGGTCTCGGTCTCGGCCGCGACCTTGGTGATCGGGCGGTGACCGACGACCGTCACCGTCGGCAGCATCAGCGCCTCGGCGGCAGCAACCGCGGTCGGCGCGCCGCGGTGGCCGACGACCGTCACCGCCGGCAGCATCACGATGGCGGTCTCGGCCTTCGCCGGCGCCTTCGACTTCGATGCAACCTCGGAACCGAACGCGACGGCGCCACCGGCCAGCAGGCTGAGCGTGAGGACGGCGGAGAAGATGTTCTCGGTGGTCATGGTCGGCTCCTTCTGTCGGGGCGCACCGCGTGGTGCGTCGGGAGCCAATGTAGAGAGCTGGTTGCGCCGCTTCCAGCGCGTTGCGACGAAGCGGGGACTGCGGCCGACGAGTCGCGTCCTGCGCCGACGAGCAGCCGCGGCGAGCGCGTCGGCGCTGCACCTGGCGACGGCGTGCCCGCCGCTCAGGGCGCCAGGAAGAGCGCCGGATCGACCGGCGTCGCGTTCAGATAGACGCTGAAGTGCAGATGGGCGCCGGTCACGCGACCGGTCGCGCCGACGCGGCCGATCTGCGCGCCGGCGTCGACCGGTGCACCGACCGCGGTCTCGATCGCGGACAGGTGGCAGTACAGCGTCAGCAAGCCCTGGCCGTGGTCGACGATCACGGTGTTGCCGTTGAAGAAGTAGTCGCCGGTGTCGACCACTTCTCCGGCGGCAGCAGCGACGACCGGCGTGCCCGCCGACGCCGCGATGTCCATCCCGCTGTGCGGATTGCGCTTCTCGCCGTTGAAGATCCGGCGCAGTCCGAACGACGACGAGCGCGGCCCCTCGGTCGGGCTCGCGAGCAGCAGCGTCGCCGGCTCACGCGACGCCGTGAAGCGGCTCGACACCTCGGCGAGGTGGACGCGCTCGCGTTCGTAGCGCGCCAGGTCCTGCGGCGACAGATCGACATGCCGCGGCGCGACCGTCAGCCGCTGCTCGGCGTATCGCTTGGGCGCGAGCGCGAATGCGATCTCGCGCGCCGTGCCGTCGCCGGCGCGGACGGTGAGCGTCTGCCGCTTCTTCGGATCGGCCGCGAGCGCGATGCCGACGACTGCGATCCAGAAGCCCTCGCGCTCGGGCCGGGGCAGCACCATGACGCGGCGGCCGCCGAACGTTGCCGACGGCCGCACCGCGGCGGCGCCGAGCTCGACGATGGCGACGCCGCCCGGCACTGCCGCAGCGCGCGGCAGCGTCGGCAACGCAGCGCAGGCGTGCCATGGTGCAGCGACTCCGGCTGCGAGCGAGGCGAGCGCGAGGCGACGACGCACGATGCGCGCCATCGTAGCCGCGCGAGTCGCAGTCCGACGACGCCAGCGGCCTGTGAGGCTGGCGCGTGCTGATCGATGCCGAGCGACGCGACGAAAGATCCGTTGTTGAACAGGCACGCGCGCGCTCGCCGTGTTCCGCGGAGCCGACGGCCGCCGCGCCCCCGCACCGAGGCAGTGCGTGGTCGCATCAGGCACGTTGCATGCTGGCGGTCGCTCGATGCAGACGCCCGAGAAGAGTCTCAGCTGGCGTTGCTCCGACTGCGGGCGCCTGCGCCTCGCCGTCGAGCCGCTTCCTCGTCCCTCGCGATGCAGCGACTGCGGGGGAATCGCGTTGCAGGCTGCCGGCCCCTTCAGCGACGCGTGGGACCGGTTCCAGGGCGAACAGGACGCCGTGGGCTGGCCCGCGGTCGAGCGACGGAAGTCTGCGCGCGGCTGAGGTTGCCAGATCGCGATAGGTCGTGCGGCATTCGCACGGCGGCGCGCGCTCGCAAGGCGATCAGAAGGACCAGGTCGCGGCGAAGTACGCGATCCGTCGCGTCGGCACTTGCGCGAGCACGGCAGTCGACGGTCCGCCGTAGACGCGAACGCCGCCGTCGAGGCGGACGCGGTCGCCCTGCCAGCCGCACGAGACGGTGACGACGTGGCCGGCGTCCGCCGGCGTGTAGAGGATGTCGGCTGCGGGTTGCCACTTGTCGTGCTGCCAGCTCGCGCGCACGAAGACGTTGCCGCGGCGCAGGCTCGTCGAGGCGCCGAACGCGTCGGTCTGCCACGCGAGGTTGCCTGCCACCGCCGTTGCCGGCGCCGGCGTGCCGGCGAGCGCGGAGAGGTGCGTGTTGCGCCGGTTCCAGTCCGCCCATTGCGCGTCCGAGAGTGCCGTCCCGTCCCACCACGCTTCGGCGAGCACGCTGAACTGCTCGGCGTTGGTCCAGGTTCCTCCGACGAGCGCCTGGACCGGATGCGCAACGGTCGCGTCGAGCCACGGATCGCTGCGCACGAGACCGCCGGGAGCGGCAGCGACCGCGGCGTCGTCGATGGCGATGCTGTCGGCTTCGTGCAGCCAGCGTGCCGACGCGTGCAGCTCGAGCGACTCGCTCGCCACCCACGCTGCCGCAGCGCCGATGCTCGGCCCGGTGCGGATGCCGTAGCGCGCGAAGCCGTGCCAGTCGACGGCGCCGTCGCGCATGTAGACGCGCGAAGCCAGCGCCGGTTCGCGCGCGCCGCGCTCGTCGCGGTCGTGGCCGACGTTGACGACGACGAACGACCACGCCTTGCTCGCGTCGAAATGCTCGGCCGTCAACACGGGCCGTCCCTCCGGCGTGCGGTCGAGAAGCAGGCGGCGCGGCTCCTGCTCGACGACATCGTTCGGCCTGAAGGCGTAGCCGACGTCCCACGCGACGATCTTCTTGCCGCCGCTGAATTGCCAGCTGTCGAGCCCGCCCGAGGCATAGAGCTCGTTGAGACGGCCTTGACGGCTCAGCCCTTGGCCTTCGGGGCGTTGCGCGAGCAGCGCGCCGGCAGCAGTCCACCAGTGCGCTTCGGCGCGCAGCTCGGCCTCGAGCGCCGGACCCGATGCCGGCAACGCCGCGATCCCCGGGTCGAGAGCGACCGCGGCAGCGAGCGGGCCGCGCGTCGCCGCTGCCTGGTCCACGAGCGTCGGCCGCACGAAGCCGCTCCACTCGACGTCGGCAGCGAGCGCTCCCGGGCTCGCGACCGTCGCGATCAGCAGGCCGAGCCACGCCCGGCGCCGGCGCGTCATTCGAGCGTCGGGTTGCGCGCGAGGAACATCGGGTTCAGCCACGCCTCGGGCACCGTCCGCTCCTTGCGTCCAAGATAGCGGACCTGCGTCTCCTTCTTGCTCGTGAGCTGGTCGACGAGCAGCATCTCGGTCACCGTCGTCGGCGCGGCCGGCTTGTCCATGACGAAGCGTGCCCGCTTGGCGAGCTTGTCGGACTGCACGTAGAGGTCGGCGCGGACGGGCTCGTGCCGTGCCTTGCCGAGCCACAGCTCGATGCGCTGGTAGGTCACGCCCTTGCGGCTCGCCTGCAAGCTGAGGTGCAGGCAAGGCTGCGCCGGCTCGCCGCACGGCTCCTCGCCGGCGACGCTGCCGGTGTAGTCCTCGGACCACGTCATCGTCGCGATGTCGCCCGTGCTGGCATCGCCCAGGAGCTTCTGCATCGGCGTGATGCGCAGCGGTCGCTGGCTGCCGGGCATCAGCAGCCAGAAGTCGTCGCCGAGCATCAGCACCTTCTGCCCTTTCTCGGCCGGGCTCTGCATCAGCACGAGCGACTGGTGCCCGGCCTGCGCGTAGACGAGGTAGCGGCGTTCCTTGTCGGGTGTCCCGTCGCTGTTGAAGACGCTGATCAGCGTATCGACCTGCATGTTGTCGCTGCTGACGCGGTACTTGTCGGCCGCCTTCAGGAGCGCGCCGACGTCCTCGGCGCGGCCGGCCGACGCGGCGAGCGCCAGCGCGGCGGCGACGAGCGAAACGGCGAGAGGCTTCATCGTGATCTCCACGGTTCAGGTGTGGGCGAGCGCCTCGACCACCGGCAGGTGCACCGTCCGGCGCGCGATCCACGCCGACGCCAGCATCGAGACGACGACCATGGCGAGCACGGTGAGGGCGAACAGCGCCGGGTCGACGACGATGCCGAGCGGGTAGCCGCGCGAGCTGCCCGGCGGCGGCGGCATCTGCACCGGAACGATGTCGAGCGCGATCGAGACGACGAGCGCGATCAGCGCCCCGGCGATGGCGCCGATGCCGCCGAGGACGAGGCCTTCCAGTGCGCAGCTGCGCAGCAGCTGCGAGGGCAGGGTGCCGAGCGCACGCAGGGTGCCGATTTCGCGCGTGCGCTCGACGATCGCCATCGCCATCGCGTTGGCGACGACGAAGACGACGATGACGCCGATGATCAGGCCGAGCGCACCGAAGATGCGGTTGTAGAGGTCGCGCACCGAGCGATAGAAGAACGCCTGGTCGGTCCACGTCTGCACGGCGAGCTTCGGGTTCGCCGCCGCGACGCGCTGCTGCGCGGCGGGCGTCGCCTCCATGCTCTTCAGGAACACGCCGAGCGTCGACACCCGCTTCGTGTTGAGGAGCCTCTGCGCGGTCGCGATGTCGGTGTAGACGAGGCGCTTGTCGATCTCCGGAACGCCGGTCGAGAACACGCCCTTGACCGCGACGTCGAGCGCGTTCAGCGCGCCGTCGGTCGTGCTCGCGAGCAGCGTCAGGCCGCTCCCCGGCTTCGCCTTGAGGCTCTTCGCGAGCCCTTCGCCGAGCATGACCTCCGCCTGCGCGGCATCGCTCGTCAGCGCTTCGCCGGCGAGCATCGTGAGGAACGGCCCCTTGACGGCGAACTCGTGGTCCGGATCGACGCCGGTGGCGAGCATCACGGTCGACTTGTCGCCGTTGCTGACGAGGCCGCTGAAGACGACGCGGGGCAGCACGTGGCGGACGTCGGCGTCGGCCTGCAGCCGCGCCGAGAGCTGCGCCGGCTCGTCGATCCCGTACTGCAGCGGCGTGTCCTCGTCCTTGGTGAACTGCTCGGGCACGCCGACGATGAGGTGCCCCGTGTTGCGCGCCGCCGATTGCGCGAGCGCACGATAGGTGTAGATCGCGAAGCCTCCGGCGAGGAGGATCGCCGCGGTGCCGAGCGCGGCGATCGCGATCGTCACCAGCGAGCGCCGCCGGTTGCGCAAGGTGTTCTGGAACGCGAAGACGAGCCACCTCACTGCAGCCTCCCGTCGAGCAGCGAGAGGACGCGGTCGCAACGCGGCGTCAGGCGGGCGTCGTGCGTCGCGATGACGAAGGCGGCGCCTTCGGCGTGGCAGCGCTCGCGCATCAGCTCGACGACCTGGTCAGCGGTGTGCGAGTCGAGGCTGGCGGTCGGCTCGTCGGCGATCACCAGGCGCGGCCGCTTGACGAGCGCGCGCGCGATCGCGACGCGCTGCCGCTGCCCGCCCGAGAGCGCGTCGGGCCGGTGCCGGGCGTGCTCCGCGAGGCCGACGGCGACGAGCTGGGCGGCGACGCGCTCGCGCCGCTCGAGCGTCGGAACGCCGGCGAGGAACAGCGGGTAGTCGACGTTCTCGGCGACCGTCATCACCGGCACCAGGTTGAAGCTCTGGAAGACGAAGCCGAGCGCATCGCGGCGCAGCAGCGTGCGTCCGGTCTCGTCGAGTCCGGCGACCGACTTGCCGTCGAGCAGGATGTCGCCGCTGTCGGGGCGGTCGATCAGGCCGCAGAGATTGAGCAGCGTGCTCTTGCCGCTGCCCGACGGACCGGTCAGCGCGACGACCTCGCCGCGCTGGACGGCGGCATCGACGCCCTGCAGCGCGCGCACGGTGTGCGTGCCGAGGCGATACGTCTTGCAGACGCCGCGCAGCTCGACGACGGCGTGGTCGGTCACGGTGGGGTCTCCTTCAGCAGCGCGCGCGCGCGATCGGCCTGCGGTGCGTTGCGCGAGACGATCTCGTTCAGGTAGCGGCGGGCGTCGTCTGTCCGCTGCTCCTTGCGCGCGAGCTCGGCGGCGCGCAGCCAGGCGCTGCCCTGGAACGGCAGCGGCGCGTTCGCGAACAGCGGGCTTGCGAGCACCTCGTGGAGGAGCTTCTTGCCGCGCGCAGCGCGGTTCATGAACGGCGGAACGCCGAGGAAGGTGTTGGCGGCGACGAGACGCACTTCGAGCGACCCCGGCGTGCCGCGCTCGATCGGAGCGTCGTGCGCGGGCGTGAGCATCGCCAGCGACCGGTCGACGAGCGCGAGGCCGTCCTCGGCCAGGCTCATCTTCTTCAGCGGCGACAGTGCGGTCCGCGCCCGCAGCGCGACGCTCGCCCCCGCATACGCGGTCAGCACCGGGTTGGCGGGATCGGCGTTCCGCAAGGCCGCGAAGGCGCCGGCGGCGGCGTCGACCGCGGAGTCGTCTCCCGCCGACGCCCGCGCGAAGACCTCGAACGCGCTCTGGAACGCATCGTTGGCTGCCGACCACGCATTGGTCGGCCACAGCACGACCGAGACGGCGAACGACACGAGCGCGGCGCACGCCACCGCGGCACAGGTGAGTGGACGATGCATGAGCTGCTCCGCTTCCATCCGCGTGCAGCGTAGTCATCCGTCCGCGCGTCGCAGCAGCGAAGCGACGAACCGTCGGCCGGCGGCGCGAAACGACGCTGTGGCGACGCGAACCGAGAGCGCCGCCGGTTGCTTCGCCGGACCGGACCGCGCGAACCGCTACGTCAACGCGCGGATCGCTCCCCGAGCAGCTCGTCGAGCTGTGCGAACGTCTCGGCCATCGCTTCCTGCGCTCCGGTGCCGGCGGCGTCGAGCGCCTCCTTGGTGGGAGAGAGCTCGCTCAAGACGAGCAGCGTTTTGCCGTCGCGCTCTTCGAACGTCACGGTGGTCACGGACGCGGCGTCGCCGCTTTCCTCGTTCGTCCAGACGATGCGCTTGCCGGGCACCACCTCGAGGTACCTGCCGAAGAACGCCACCGGGTTCGCAGGATCGTCGCCGAACACCAGGCGGTAGCTGCCCCCGGTGCGCACGTCGAGCTCGCACGAGCGCAGCGTCATGCCGAGGGAGCGGGGCACCCACCACTTCCTGAACAGCTCGGGCGTCGACCATGCCTCGAAGACGAGCCGCGCCGGCGCGTCGAACGTCCGCGTGACGACGACCTCGCGCTCCGACTTCTTTTCCACCGTCGTGCGCCGGGACTCACCTGCTTTGCTTGCGACCACGGTCCTTCTCCTTCCGTTTGAGCTCGTCGAGGACGCCGTCCAGCGCTTCGAAGCGCGCCTCCCAACGCTGGCGATAGCGCGCGATCCACGCCAGCTCCTCCTCGAGACGGCACGCGCCGATGCGGCACGTGCGCACGCGGCCGACCTTTTCGGTGATCACGAGTCCGGCGAGCTCGAGCACGCCGACGTGCTTCTTCATGCCCGTCAGGGTCATGTGGAACTTGTCGGCGAGCTCGGTGATCGAGGCGTCGCCGCGCGCGAGCTGGTCGAGGACGCCACGGCGGGTGGCGTCGGCGAGGGCGCCGAAGGAGGCGTTGAAGCGGGTCTGCAAATGCTGAACCATGTAGTTCAGTATACGCGACCCCAGCGGGCGCTTCTGCAACAAGCGGTGGCCTCCTGGCCCTTGTCCTGTGTCCACGAGGGGTCTCGGCGGATCGTCGACGCCGAGCGGTGCGGCATGATGGACGGCCAGCGCTCGCCACGGCCACGAACATGTCCAGCCACACATCCGACACTGGGGTGCCTCTGCCGAGCGCGGTGCACGCGGGCACGGCGCGCGCCGGCCGCCGCGCCTGGCTGGTCGCCGCACTGGCAATGGCCGCATGCGCCTCATCACTGGCGCAATCGACGGTGCGCAGGCCCAAGCGCATCGGCGTGCTGCAGCCCGACGCACCGCCGTCTCCGATCGTCGAGGCGTTGCGCCAGGGGCTGGGCGAAGCCGGATGGACCGAAGGCCGCAACGTCGTGCTCGACTACCGGTGGGCCGAGGGCCGGCCGGAGCGGCTCGCGCCTCTCGCGCAGGCGCTGGTGGCTGCTGAAGTCGACGTCATCGCGACGTTCAGCACGCCGGCCGCACTGGCGGCGCGCCGGGCGACCGCGACGATCCCGATCGTCTTCACCGGCGTCGGCGACCCGGTCGGCACCGGGCTCGTCGCGAGCCTCGCGCACCCGGGCGGCAACGCGACCGGCTTGTCGTCGCTTTCGCCAGAGCTGAGCGCCAAGCGGCTGCAACTGCTGCATGAGCTCGTGCCGGAAGCATCGCGTCTCGCGATGCTGTGGAACGACACCAATCCGAGCATGCAGACCAGCGCGCGTTACACCGAGCAGGCCGGCGCGAGCCTCGGCCTCGTCGTCGATTCCTATGGCGTGCATGACCTCGTCGATTTCGATCCTTCGTTGAACGCGATCGGCACCGGCGCGGCGACTGCGCTGCTGACGCTGGCCGATCCGTTCACCAGGACGAACCGCCAGCGGATCATCGACTTCGCGGCGCGCAGGCGCATTCCGGCGATGTACGAGGCGAGCACCTTCGTCGAATCGGGCGGGCTGATCAGCTACGGTCCGAACCTGGTCGAGATGGAGCGGCGCGCTGCCACCGTCTACATCGACAAGATCCTCAACGGAGCAAGGCCGGCTGACGTGCCCGTGGAGCAGCCGGCCGTGCTCGAGCTGTTCGTCAATCTGAAGACCGCGCGATCGCTCGGGGTGCGGATACCGCCCTCCGTGCTCGCTCGGGCCGATCGCGTCATCGAGTGACCTGCGCGGACACGGTCGCTGCGACGGATCAGACGAGCACCGATCGCGCCGGTTGATCGCCTGCGCCGCTGAATCCGTGGCACACGCTTTGCGTGCGACGTCTGCATGCGAGCCGGGGCCGGGCACGAACGTCGACTGATCGCGGCAAGCGAGCCGGCGGCCGGAACGGCAGGTTCGATCTGGCCGCGCGGCGCGGCCGCCCCTAGACTCGCTCCATCGTGCTTTGGAGACCGACTTGAAGCTCACACGTCGCGGCGTCCTCAGGACTTTCGCAGCCAGCGCTCCGCTGGTCGTCGCCACCTCGCGGCTCGCGCGAGCCCAGACGACTTCACCGATCACCGTCGCCTTGTCATGGGTGCCGAACGTCGAATACGCAGGCCTGTGGATCGCCGCGGAGCGCGGTTACTTCCGCCAGGAAGGGCTGGAGATGAAGTTCCTTCCCGGCGGTCCCAATGCGCCGCTGGCACCGGTCAGCGTCGCGGCCGGTCGCGCGGACCTGGGCTACGCGACGTGGTTGCCCTTCCTCGACGCCGTCCTGAAAGGCAACGACTTCGTCGCGCTCGGCGCGACGTTTCCCGTGACTCCGGTCGGCATCCTCTCGCTGCCGAAGAAGCCCATCCGCAGCGCCAAGGACATCAACGGCTCGAAGATCCTCGTGCCCGGTCCGAACGAGCGCGCCGCGATCGAGGCCACGCTGAAGCTGAACAAGCTGCCGGTCGCGTACACGCCGGTGCCGGCGGGCTTCTCGCCGGACGCGCTGCTCGAAGGCGCTGGAGAGGGCTACGTCGGCTACGCGACCAACCAGGTGATCACCTTCGAGAAGCAGGGGATGGTGCAGGGCAAGGACTTCTTCTTCACCTCGCTCGACTCGCTCGGCTTCAAGGCGGCGGCGGCGCTGATCTTCACCGAGCGAAAGACGCTCGAGTCGCAGCGCCCGCGCCTGGTCGGCTTCATGCGCGCGCTCGTGCACGGTTGGCGCGACGAGGAGCGCGACTCGCTCGCCGGAGCTCGCCTCGCGGCCGAGAAGTACGGCCGCGACCTGGGCCTCGACCTGCGCCAGCAGGCCGCACAGGCGCTGGCGCAAAACAAGCTGCTGCACGACCCGGCGGCGCCCGATTTGCCGCCGATGGCGCTGAACGAGAAGAGCGTGGCGGGCGGCATGTACGCCACGGCCATTGCAGCGGGGCGGACCAACCTGCCGCCGGTGGATCGCCTGTTCGACTTCAGCGTCGTTCGCGAGGCGGCCGCCGGGCTGAAGTGAGCGTCGCGGAGGGCACCACCGGCGCGCCGCGGCGCGTCGACATCCTCGTCTCGGGTTGCGTGGTCGTCACGATGGACGATGCCGACACGGTGCTGCACGACGGCGCGGTGGCGATCGCCGATGGCGCGATCGTCTGGATCGGTCGTGCCGCCGACGCCCGCGATCGCTTCGCGGCGGCGACCACGCTCGACGGCAGCGGCCGGATCGCAATGCCCGGCCTGATCGACGCGCACGTGCACACCGGCCAGCAGCTGCTGCGCGGCAAGCTGGCGCAATTGGCGCGCCGGCGGCCCTTGAAGATTCCGATCTGGAAGAACTACTACATCCCGTTCGAAGGCATGCTGGAACCGGAGGAGGTCTATCTCTCCGGCCTCGTCGCGTACACCAACATGCTCCAGGTCGGCACCACCTGCTTCGCCGAAGCCGGCGGCCCGCACCCTGATGAGATGGCGCGCGCGGCGGTCGACGTCGGAGTGCGCGGCTTCGTCGCGCTCTCGACCGTCGACCAGAGCCGCGGCACCGGCGCCGCCGTGCCCGCCTCGATGCTCATGACGACCGAGCAGGCGCTCGCGCGCAACATCGGCCTCGTCGAGCGCTGGCGCGAGCACGAGCGCGTGCAGGCGTGGCTGTCGCTTCGCCAGATCATCGTCTGCTCGCCGGGGCTGATCGGCGACATGGCGCGAGCCGCGCGCGACCTCGGCGTCAAGATCCACACGCACCTGGCCGAAGGAACGTACGAGGTCGACTACGCGCTCGAGCACTTCGGAAAGCGTTCCGCCGAGTGGCTGGCCGACATGGGCGTGCTCGACGAGCACCTCCACTGCGCCCACTCGGTGACGTTGTCTCCCGAAGAGATGGATCTCTACGTCCGCTACAAGCCTTCGGCGTGCCATTGCGCGTTCAACAACTACGCGATCGGCCATCCGCCGCTGCTGCAGATGTGGCGTCGCGGCGTGGCGATCGGGCTCGGCACGGACGGCGCGGCAGCGTGGAGCTCGCTCGACATCTTCCAGGTCGCGCATGCCGCCAGGATCGGACAGCAGGCCCTGTGGGGGACGCCGAATCACATCCGCACGGCGCTCTCGAGCGACGAGCTGTTGAAGATCGCCACTCGCGGCGGTGCGCGGGCACTCGGCCTCGGAGACACCATCGGCAGCCTGGAGCCCGGCAAGCGCGCCGACCTGCTCCTCGTCGCCACCGGCGACATGGACCAGTTCCCGCCGGTCGATCCGCTGTTCGTCGCTTCGAGCCTGGTCGTCGGCCGCGACGTGCGCGATGTCATCGTCGATGGCAAGCTCGTGATGCGAAACCGCGAGATCCTCACCGTCGACATGGAGCAGCTGCACGCTCGGCTCGCGACGCGGTTGCCCGCGATCATGGCGCGCTTCGACGCGCTGGTCGCCTGATGGCCGCGACGCCCGCGATCGAGCTGCGCGAGGCCGGCAAGAGCTTCGCCTCCGGCCGCGGTCGCGGCGTGACCGCCTTGCAGCAGATGTCGCTCTGCGTGTCCGACGGCGAGTTCGTCGCCATCCTCGGCCCGAGCGGCTGCGGCAAGAGCACCGTGCTGCGCCTCGTCGCTGCGCTCGAGACCCCGGACGACGGCATCGTTGCGATCCATGGCGCTTCGCCGCGCGTGCTCGCGGCCCAGCACCGCCTCGGCGTCGCCTTCCAGGATCACGCGCTGCTGCCCTGGTTGACCGTTTTCGCCAACATCGCGTTGCCGTACCAGATCGCCGGCCGCGCGGTGGACGAGGCCCGGGTGAAGGCCCTCATCGCGCTCGTCGGCCTGGCCGGTTTCGAGAACGCCAGGCCGCGACAGTTGTCCGGCGGCATGCGCCAGCGCGTCGCCATCGCGCGCGCGCTCGCGCTCTCGCCCGAGGTGCTCCTGCTCGACGAGCCGTTCGGCGCGCTCGACGCGGTCACGCGGCGGCAGATGAACCTCGAGCTGCAGCGGGTCTGGTCCGAGCAACGCATCTCCACCTTGCTCGTGACCCACGACGTCCCCGAGGCCCTGTTCCTGGCCGATCGCGTCGTCGTCATGAGCGGCCGCCCGGGGCGCGTCGTCAAGACGTTGCAGGTGCCGTTCGCGCGCCCCCGCCATCCTGACGTGATGCGCAGCGAAGCCTTCCACCAGCTCGCCGACGAGCTCACCGCGACGCTCGAGCCGACGCAGATGGGCAGCGCGGCATGACGGCGCCGGCGAGGGCATGGCAGCGGCCGGCGCTCGCTGCGCTGGGCCTCGCCCTGTTCCTGATCGCCTGGCAGTGGATCGGCGCTCGCAAGGTGCTCGGCAGCACCTGGCCGGCACTCGATACCGTCGTCGCCTATCTGCTCGATCCGCAGCGGCGGGACCTCTTCGGCCGGGCATTGGCGGCGAGCTTTCGCGCGGCGAGTCTCGGGTTCGCGATCGGCAGCCTGGCCGGGCTCGCGTTCGCGGCGGTCGCGTTGCTGGCGCCACCGCTTCGCGTCGGCGCCGACCACACCACGGCAGTCATCCACGCCATCCCGCAAGTCGCGCTCGCGCCGGTGTTCATCATCGTCGGCGGACCGGAGACGGCGCCTGTCGCCATCAGCGCGCTGAACGTCTTCTTTCTCTTCTACGTCGCCGCCTCGAGCGGCTTTGCGGCCGCGAGCCGTTCGCATCGCGACCTGTTCGCCGTGCTCGGCTCTTCCGCCTGGAGGCGCCTGTGGCGGCTCGATCTGCCTGCCGCGCTGCCATCGATCGCGAGCGGCCTCAAGCTCTCGATTCCCGCGGCACTCGTCGGAACCTTGATCGGCGAGTGGTTCGGTGCGCCGCGCGGGCTGGGCGTCCTCATTCTCAACGCGATGGAGAACTTCCAGATTCCGCTGCTCTGGAGCGCGGTGCTGCTGACGCTCGTCGCCTCGCTCGTTCTCTACGCGCTCGCCGGCGTGCTCGAACGAGCTGCGGAGGCTCGCTTCCAATGAGCGCGGCGTGGCAGGCGTCGCGGTGGCTGCTGGCGCGCTTCTGGGGCGTGCTGCTGATCGTCGCAGCGTGGCAGGCGTGGGTCCTCGCGAGCGGCTTCAACTCGATCGTCAGCGCAAGCCCGAGCGCCGCCACCGCCGCGGTGTGCGCAGCGTTCGGCCCGTACAGGTCCGGGTGCTGCAGGACGTCGCCGACGACTGCACTCGGCCTCGCGATGACGATCG
>JASLGD010000332.1 GCA_030150305.1 Caldimonas sp.
TCGTGATGCGGCTCGCCGACTTCACGTTCGCGTTCCCGGCGCTGCTCTCGGCGATCATGCTGACGGCGATCTACGGGCCGGGGCTCGTGACGTCGATCGTCGCGATCGGCATCTTCAACATCCCGGTCTTCGCGCGCATCACGCGCGCGAGCGCGCTCGTCGTCCGCTCGCGCGAGTTCGTCACCGCGGCGCGCGCGCTCGGCAAGGGCGAGTGGCGGATCACGATCGAGCACGTGCTGCCGAACATCGCCGCGATCCTCATCGTGCAGGCGACGATCCAGTTCGCGCTCGCGATCCTCGCGGAAGCGGCGCTCAGCTACCTCGGCCTCGGCACGCAGCCGCCGACGCCGTCGTGGGGCCGCATGCTCAACGAGGCGCAGCAGCAGCTCTTCCAGGCGCCGCAGCTCGCGGTCTATCCCGGCGTCGCGATCGCGCTCACCGTGCTCGGGCTGAACCTGCTCGGCGACGGCCTGCGCGATGTCTTCGACCCGCGCCTCGTTCGCATGCGCCGCTAGAGCGGCCTCGCGGCCGAGGCCGGCGAATTGGACGATGATCAGGTCGAACAGGCAGCGCAGGAGGCCCCCGTCATGAACACCGCCACCGACCTCGCCGACTGCAGCGCGCTGACGCTGCTCGCGCTTTACCGCAGCGGCGACGCCTCGCCCGTCGACGCGACGCGCGCGGTGCTCGACCGCATCGAACGTCTGAACCCGGTGCTGAACGCGTTCTGTCACCTCGCTCCGCAAGAAGCGCTCGCGTCGGCGCGGGCGAGCGAGGAGCGCTGGCGACGACGCGCGCCGTGCGGCGAGCTCGACGGCGTTCCCGTCTCGATCAAGGACCTCATCCTCGCCGCCGGCTGGCCGACGCTGCGCGGCTCGCGCACCATCGATCGCGCGGGACCATGGGACGTCGACGCGCCGGCGACCGCGCGCCTGCGCGAAGCCGGCGCGGTGATCCTCGGCAAGACGACGACGCCCGAGTTCGGCTGCAAGGGCGAGACCAACTCGCCGCTCACCGGCATCACCCGCAATCCGTGGAACCCGGCGAAGACGCCGGGCGGATCGTCGGGCGGCACCGCCGCCGCTGTCGCTGCGGGAATGGGCCCGCTCTCGGTCGGCACCGACGGCGCCGGCAGCGTGCGCATCCCGGCGGCGTTCTGCGGCAACTTCGGGTTGAAGCCGAGCTTCGGCCGCGTGCCCGCGCATCCGCTCTCGCCGATGGGCACCGTCGCGCACCTCGGCCCGCACACGATGAGCGTCGCCGACGCGGCGCTGATGATGAACGTGCTGAAGCGCCCCGACGCGCGCGACTGGACGTCGCTGCAGTTCGACCCCGCCGACTACACCGTGGGCTTGAGCGACGGCGTGCGGGGCTTGCGGATCGCGTTCTCGCCGACGCTCGGCTACGCCAAGGTCGACGCCGAAGTCGCTGCCGCGGTGGCGCGCGCCGTCGCCGACCTCGAGTCGCTCGGCGCCCACGTCGACGCCGTCGACCCCGGCTTCGACGATCCGCTCGAGATCACGACCGGCCTCTGGTTCGCCGGCACGCACGCGATCTGGTCGACGCTGACGCCGGCGCAGCAGGAGGTCACCGATCCCGACTTTCGCGCCGAGGCCGAGCTCGGCGCGGGCTTGAGCGCGCTCGACGTGCATCGCCTGAACCTGCGCCGGGGCGCGCTCGGCGCGCAGATGCGGCAGTTCATGGAGCGCTACGAGCTGCTCGCGACGCCGGCGGTCGCGGTTCCGGCATTCGACGCCCGCCCGGCGGGGCACTCGCCGATGGATCCCAGGGCAATGCTCGGCTGGACGCCGTTCTCCTACCCGTTCAACCTCACCCAGCAGCCGGCATGCACGATCCCGTGCGGCCTGACGACGGGCGGCCTGCCGATCGGCCTGCAGCTCGTCGGCCCGATGTTCGGCGACGCGCTCGTGCTGCGCGCGGCGCGCGCGTACGAGAGCGTGCGCCCGATCGTTCGGCCGTCGACCGCAGCGATGGCGTCGGCCGCCACGGCGCGCTGACGAACGCGTCTCGGCGCGTTCGCCGAGCGCTCAGGCGCGGAGCTCGGCGGGAATCTCGCGGGCGAGGAAGTCGTACACCGTGCGCACCAGCGCGTTGGCGCGGATCTCGCGGTGCACCGCGAGCCAGCACGGCAGCGCTGCCGGAGCGAGCGCCGGCAGCACCGCGACGACGCCCGGCCAGTGGCGCAGGTTGTAGCGCGCGACGAAGCCGATGCCGGCGCCCTCGGCGACCAGCCTGCCGTACGCGACCTGGTCGTCGGTGCGCAGCGCGAAGTCGGCGCGCGCCAGCGTGACGCCGAAGCGCGCGGCGCCGCGCACGATCGTGTCGTCGCGGTCGTAGCCGATCAGGCGATGCGCGACGAGGTCGTCGACGCCGCGCAGCGGCGGCGCCTTGGCGAGGTACGACCGGTGCGCCGCAGCGACGATCTCGATGTCGCCGAGCTTCTTCGCGATCAGCGACGCCTGCGCCGGCCGCACCATGCGCACGGCGATGTCCGCTTCGCGGCGGAGCAGGTTGGTGAGCTCGTTCGAGGCGACGAGCTCGATCTCGATCGCGTCGTGCGCGCGCTGCAGGCGCGCGAGCACCGCGGGCAGCAACCACGTCGCC
Organism: Caldimonas sp.; assembly: GCA_030150305.1. GTDB lineage: Bacteria > Pseudomonadota > Gammaproteobacteria > Burkholderiales > Burkholderiaceae_C > Schlegelella_A. The sequence continues at coordinate 2,626 of JASLGD010000332.1, forward strand.
GCGACCTGGCTCGTCGTCACGCGGACGACGCCACGCGACGGCGAGCGCGCACCGGCGAGGCTGCGCGTCAGCGCGAGCGCACCGTCGGCCATCTGCCGCGCCGCTGCGGCGATCGCGAGCGCGGCGGCGGTCGGCGTGACGCCGCGGCCGGTGCGCTCGAAGAGCGGCGCGCCGAGCTCGGCCTCGAGCTCGGCGACGTGGCGACTGAGCGTCGGCTGCGTGGCGCCGAGGCGCTTCGCCGCCGCGGTCACGCTGCCGGCGTCGAGGACGGCGAGGAAGCTGCGGACGAGGCTCCAGTCGAAGCGGTCGAGGGCGCGCTGGTGCATGCAGAAGTGTATGCCTGTCATGCACCAATCGATGTGCTCGGCGCGCTCGCCGCGATGCACACTGGCGGCCCCATCCATCGCTTGAGAGAGCCGCCGAATGACCGCCTCCACCGCCCGCACCGTCCTCGTCCTCGGCGCCAACGGCCGCTTCGGCCTCGCCGCCGCGCAGGCGTTCGCCGCCGCCGGCTGGCGCGTCGTCGCGCAGGTCCGCCGCGACGCATCGCCGGCGATGCCCGCGGCCGCGCAGATCCGGAGATACCGGTAGTGAATATTAAGGAAATGGGTATGCTCCGGGATGTTGTAATATC
>JASLGD010000533.1 GCA_030150305.1 Caldimonas sp.
GCGAGGCGTGGCGTGCGTGGGGCGCAGCGATCGGCGCCGCGCCGGCGATCGTGACGCTCGAAGGCGATGCCGGCGCTGCCGCAGCGGCCGACCTCGAGGCCGCGTTCGCGTCGCCGACGGCTGTGGTTGCGCCATGAGCGACGAGCGCACGCCCGCCGACGTCGACACTGCCGGCTGCAGCGTCGCGCTGAGCCTCGTCTCGCACACCAACGTCGGCAAGACGACGCTCGCGCGGACGCTCCTCGTTCGCGACGTCGGCGAGGTGCGCGACGCGCCGCACGTCACCGAGTTCAACGAGGTCCACACGCTCGTCGAGACCGCGGCCGGCGAGCGTCTCTGCTTGTGGGACACGCCCGGCTTCGGCGACACCGTGCGGCTCGTCAAGCGCCTGCGCGCCGCCGAGCGTCCGATCGTGCGCTTCCTGAGCGAGACGTGGGACCGCTGGCGCGACCGTGCCTTCTGGGCGAGCCAGCAGGCGGTCCGCAACCTGCGCGACGACGCCGACGTGCTGCTCTACCTCGTCGACGCGTCGCAGTCGCCCGAGGCGGCGGCGTACGTCGCGCCCGAGATGGAGCTGCTCGGCTGGATCGGCAAGCCCGTGGTCGTGCTGCTCAACCAGCTCGGCGCGCCCGGGGCCGAGGGCAGCGCCGCCGACGCCGACGACGCTGCGCGCTGGCAGCGCGTGCTCGCCGGCGTCGCGATCGTTCGCGCGGTGCTGCCGCTCGACGCGTTCGCGCGTTGCTGGGTCCAGGAGCTGACGCTGTTGCGCGTCGTCGAGATCGCGTTGCCGGCCGAGCGCCAGGCGGCGATGGCGCGCCTCGGCGCGGCGTGGCGTGCGCGCCGCGAGGCGACGTTCCTCGCGGCGATGCACGCGGTCGCGGCGAGCGTCGCGCGCACCGCGCTCGCGACCGAGCCGGTCGCCGACCGCGCCGACATCAAGACGCGGCTGCGCCAGGTCGGCGCCGCGATCGGCATCGGCAAGGGCGACGACTCGCCGACCGCGCTCGCGCAGCGCGCGCTCGCCGAGCGGCTCGACGACGAGGCGCGTGCCGATACGCTCGCGCTGATCCGCCTGCACGGGCTCGGCGGCGGCGCCGAGCGCGACGTCGTCGAGCGGCTCGCGACCGCGTACGACCTCCGCTTGCGCGTCGACGAAGCGAACGCCGCGGTCTGGGGCGGCGCGGTCACCGGCGCGCTGATGGGGCTGAAGGCCGACGTGCTGAGCGGCGGCCTCACGCTCGGCGGCGGATTGCTCACCGGCGGCATCCTCGGCGCGCTCGGCGGCGCCGGGATCGCGCGCGGCGTCAACCTCGTTCGCGGCACCGACCGTTCGTTCGTCGCCTGGCGGGGCGAGACGCTCGACGCCGTCGTCGACGCGGCGCTGCTGCGCTACCTCGCGGTCGCCCACTTCGGCCGCGGCCGCGGCGACTGGGCGCAGGGGCAGTCGCCGGCGCACTGGAGGGACGTCGTCGCCGTCGCGCTCGCGCCGCATCGCGCCGCGCTCGCGGCCGCGTGGGCCGAGCGCGCGCTCGGCGCCGGCGACGTCGCGGACAGCGCGGCCGTCGACGTGCTCGCTGCGCGGCTCGAGCCGATCGTCCGCGACGCCGCGTGGCAGGCGTTGCGCCGCCTCTATCCGCAAGCGGACATGGCGGCCGTTGCAGCCGAGAATGTGCCTGCCGCCGCCACGGCTTCGCCACCATGACCTCCGCTGCCACGCTGCACGACGTCCGCGCGCTCGTCTTCGACGTCTTCGGCACCGTCGTCGACTGGCGCTCGGCGATCGTGCGCGACGGCCGCGCGCTCGCAGCGGCGAAAGGACTCGCCGTCGACTGGGAGGCGTTTGCCGATGCCTGGCGCGCGGGCTACCAGCCGGCGATGCAGCGCGTGCGCAGCGGCGCCGTCGGCTGGACGACGATCGATCGCCTGCACCGCGAGATCCTCGACGCGCTGCTGCCGCGCTTCGGGCTCGCCGGCCTCGACGAGCGCGAGCGCGACGAGCTCAACCGCGTCTGGCATCGCCTCGATCCGTGGCCCGACGCCGTCGCCGGCCTCGGGCGTCTGAAGCGCCGCTTCACGATCGCGACGCTCTCGAACGGCAACGTCTCGCTCCTGGTCGACATGGCCAAGCGCGCCGGCCTGCCGTGGGACACGGTGCTGTCGGCCGAGCTGTTCGGCCACTACAAGCCCGACCGCGAGGTCTACCTCGGCGCAGCGCGCGTGCTCGACGTCGCACCGCACGAGCTGCTGATGGTCGCCGCGCACCCGAGCGACCTCGCCGCCGCGGCGCGGGCCGGGCTGCGCACCGCGTACGTCCCGCGGCCGCTCGAGCACGGCGCCGGCAGCGCGCCGCACGATCCGCCCGGCGAGCAGACGTTCGACGTCGTCGCCGCCGACTTCGGCGCGCTCGCCGATCGGCTCGGCGCCTGACGTGCATGTCGGAGAACGCCATGGAGCTGCTTTCGTTCCTCCGCAACCAGGCGCGCGCCAACCGCCTCGCCAACCATCGGCTGCACGCCGCGATGCGCGCGCTCTCGCACGCCGACTACGTCGCGCCGCGGACGAGCTTCTTCCCGAGCCTCGCCGAGACGCTCGAGCACATCCTCGCGGTCGACCTCTATTACCTCGCCGCGCTGCACGGCGACCGCGCGATGGAGCGGATCTGGAGCACGGCGCCGCGCGGCGTCGCGTTCGCCGAGCTCGCCGCAGCGCAGGCGGCGGCGGACGAACGCTTCATCGCGCACGTCGAGTCGCTCGACGCGGCGGCGCTCGACGACGTCGTCGATCTCGACCGCGGCGGCGGCCGCATCCAGCGCGAGCGCCGCGGCCCCGTCATCGCGCATCTCCTCAACCACCAGGTCCACCACCGCGGCCAGGCGCACGCGATGCTCGCCGGCACCGCGGTCAGGCCGCCGCAGCTCGACGAGTTCCTGATGCCGAGCGAAGCGCATCTGCGCGACGACGACCTGCGCGCGCTCGGCTGGAGCGAGGCGAAGCTCTTCTCCTGAGGCAGGCGCGCGATGGACAACGTCTACCTCACGCCCGAGCACGAGCTGCTGCGCGAGCAGGTCGCGCGCTTTCTCGCGCGCGAGGTCGAGCCGCACGCGCTGGCGTGGGAAGACGCCGGAATGACGCCGCGCGAGGTGCTGCGCAAGCTCGGCGCCGCCGGCCTCCTCGGCCTGATGTTCGAGGGCGAGTACGGCGGCGGCGACGCCGATGCGCTGACCAACCTCGTCTTCGCCGAGGCGCTCTCGCAGTCGACATTCGGCGGCTTCGTCATCACCGTGCTCGTCCACACCGACATGGCGAGCCCGCACCTGCACCACGCGGGAACGCCAGCGCAGAAGGCGCGCTGGATGCCGGGCATCACGGCGGGAACGACGGTCACCGCGGTCGCGGTGACGGAGCCCGGCGCCGGCTCGGATGTCGCCGGCCTGCGCACCACCGCGACGCGCTCTGCCGACGGCAGCGAATGGGTGCTGAACGGCAGCAAGCTGTTCATCACCAACGGCGTCCACGCCGACCTCGTCTTCGTCGCCGCGCGCACCGGCAGCGCGCGCCACGCGATCTCGATGTTCGCGGTCGAGAAGGGGACGCCGGGCTTCACCGTCGGCCGTGCGCTCGACAAGACGGGATGGCTCTCGTCCGACACCGCCGAGCTCGTCTTCGACGACTGCCGCATTCCCGCCGACCAGCTGCTCGGCGAGGAGCACCGCGGCTTCCACGCGGTGATGAAGAACTTCCAGACCGAGCGGATCGCGCTCGCCGCGATGGCGGTCGGCCACGCGACGCAGGCGCTGCGCCTCACGCTCGAGCACGTCCGCGACCGTGCCGCCTTCGGCGCGACGCTGTTCGACAAGCAGGTCGTCCGCCAGCGCCTCGCGATGCTCGACGCGCGCGTGCGCGCGGCGCGCGCGTTCATGTACCACTGCGCGTGGCGCGTGATCCGCGGCGACGACGTCGTCCAGGAGGTCTCGATGCTGAAGGCGCTGACCGGCGAGCTCGTCAACGACGTCGTGCAGACGTGCCAGCAGTTCCACGGCGGCATGGGCTACATGCGCGGCACGGCGATCGAGCGGCTCTGGCGCGACGCCCGCATCCTCGCGATCGGCGGCGGCGCGACCGAGGTGATGCTCGACGAAGTGGCCAAGCGCTACTGAGCCTTTCGTGATGGGCTACCCTCGACGCCTGCACCGGACTCCCGCGCCATGACGACCTCGGCTCTCCGCATCGAACGCGACGCAACGCGCGCGGTCGCGCGCGTCTGGCTCGACCGCCCCGAGATCCGCAACGCGCTCGACGCCGCGCTGATCGGCGAGCTCGCGGCCACGTTCAAGGCGCTCGCCGCCGACGACGGCGTGCGCGCGATCGTCGTCGGCGGCAGCGGCAAGGCGTTCTGCGCCGGCGCCGACCTCGGCGCGATGCGCGACGCGGCGTCGTTCACGTGGGAGCAGAACCACGCCGACGCGTCGCGCCTCGCCGAGATGCTGTGGTCGCTCTGGAGCTGCCCGGTGCCGGTGATCGCGCGCATTCACGGCGACTGCTACGCCGGCGGGCTCGGCATCGCGTCGGTGTGCGACATCCGCGTCGTCGCCGAGGGCGTCACGTTCTCGCTCAGCGAAGCGCGGCTCGGCCTTCTGCCGGCGACGATCAGCCCCTACGTCGTCCGCGCGATGGGCGAGCAGGCGGCGCGGCGCTGGTTCGTCACCGCCGAGCGCTTCGGCGCCGCCGAGGCGAAGGCGTGCGGCTTCGCGCACGAGGTCTGCGCCGCGGATGAGATCGACGCCGTCGTCGGCCGCATCGTCGATGCGATCGTCGCCAACGCGCCGCTCGCGACGCGGGCGTGCAAGCAGCTCGTGCGCGACGTCGCCGGCCGCGAGATCAGCGCCGAGCTGCGCGCCGACACTGCGCGCCGGATCGCCGACATCCGCGTCGGCGCCGAAGGGCGCGAGGGCATCGCGAGCTTCCTCGAGAAGCGGAAGCCCTCGTGGCAGCTGCGCTGACATGAATCTCGACCTGACGCAGCTCGTCGCGATCGCCGCAGCGCTCGGCTGGGCGAGCGGTCTGCGCCTGTACGCGGTCGTCTTCCTGACCGGCCTCGCCGGCTGGCTCGGCTGGGTCCATCTGCCAGGCGATCTTCACGTCTTGTCCTCGCCGATCGTCCTCGGCGCGAGCGGGCTGATGCTCCTGCTCGAGTTCTTCGTCGACAAGATCCCCGGCCTCGACAGCGTCTGGGACGCGATCCACACGTTCGTCCGCATTCCCGCCGGCGCCGCGCTCGCCGGAGCGGTGTTCGGCGGCGACCAGGCGAGCTGGGTCACCGCCGCGGCGCTGATGGGCGGCACGCTCGCGGCGACGAGCCACGCCGCCAAGCTGACGACACGAGCGTCGGCGAACACGTCGCCCGAGCCGTTTTCGAACATCGCGCTGTCGCTGCTCGGCGACGGCGCGGTGCCGGTGATGCTGTGGCTCTCGTGGGCGCATCCGGTCGTCGCGCTCGTCGTGCTCGCCGCCGTCGTCGTCGTCTCGCTCGTCGTCGTCTGGGTGCTCTGGCGCTTCATCGCGCGGCTGATGCGGCGGATGCGCGGCGGCCACGTCGAGCCCGCGCTCGAGCGCTGAGCGCCGCGCCATTCGCAAGAGAGGAGCCGCCATGCTGCCTGCACGCGTCACGCTCGTCGACGTCGGCCCGCGCGACGGGCTGCAGAACGAGAAGCAGACCGTCGACGCCGCGGTCAAGATCGAGCTCGTCCACCGCTTGCAGGCGGCGGGCCTGCGCGAAATCGAGGTCACGAGCTTCGTCAGCCCGAAGTGGGTGCCGCAGATGGCCGACAACGCGGCGGTGATGAAGGGCATCGCGAGAAAGCCCGGCGTGCGCCATTCGGTGCTGATCCCGAACACGAAGGGGCTCGATGCCGCCCTCTCGGCGCCGCGCGCCGAGTGGCCCGACGAGATCGTCGTCTTCGCGGCGGCGACCGAGGCATTCAGCCAGAAGAACATCAACTGCTCGATCGCCGAGAGCATCGAGCGCTTCCGCCCCGTCGTCGACGCGGCGAAGAAGCACGGCATCAGGGTGCGCGGCGCGATCTCGGTCGCGCTCGGCTGCCCGTACCAGGGCGAAGTCAGCGCCGACGAGGTCGAACGCGTCGTGCGCCTGATCCAGGAGATCGGCGTCGACCATTGCGGCATCGCCGACACGATCGGCGTCGGCACGCCCAGGCGCGTCCAGGCGGTGCTCGAGCGCGCGCTGAGGCATTACCCGATCGCCGAGGTGAGCGGCCATTTCCACGACACCTACGGCCAGGCGATCGGCAACGTCTACGCGAGCCTCGAGGTCGGCATCGCGACGTTCGACGCCAGCGTCGCCGGCCTCGGCGGCTGCCCGTACGCGAAAGGCGCGACCGGCAACGTCGCGACCGAGGACGTCCTCTTCCTGCTCGACGGGCTCGGCATCGAGACCGGCGTCTCGCTCGACGGCGTCGTCGACGCCGCCGCCTACATCTCGGGCGTGCTCGGCAGAAAGCCGGTTTCGCGCGTCGCCAACGCGCTGCTCGCCAAGCGCGCCGCCGCCGCGCAGTGATCCGCCGACGCGGCGGCGACGCAGACCCGATGTAGCAGCGGCGTCGCCGGCCGAACGCCGGTCGTCGTGCCGACCTAGCGTCGCGTCGCAGCGCTGGTTCGCAGCGAGATCCTTGCGCTCAGGATCACTTCTCGACGAAGGCGCGCTCGATGACGTAGTCGCCGGCCTGACCGATCCCGGTCGAGATCGTGAAGCCGGCGTCGTCGAGGACGGCGCGCATGTCCTTCAGCATCGCCGGGCCGCCGCAGATCATCGCGCGGTCGGTCTTCGGGTCGATCTGCGGAAAGCCGATGTCGCGGCAGAGCTTGCCGTTGGCGATCAGCTCGGGCAGGCGCCCCTGGTTGCGAAACGGCTCGCGCGTCACCGTCGGGTAGTAGACGAGCTGGTTCTTGACCTGCTCGCCGAGGTAGTCGTGGCGCGGAAGGTCGTGCGCGATCAGCTCGGCGTACGCGAGCTCGTCGACCTTGCGCACGCCGTGCACGAGGACGACCTTCTCGAACCGCTCGTACGTCGCCGGGTCGCGGATGATGCTCATGAACGGCGCGAGGCCGGTCCCCGTCGCGAACAGGTAGAGAAAGCGCCCCGGCAGGAGATCGGTGAGGACGAGCGTGCCGGTGGGCTTGCGGCCGACGAGGACGTCGTCGCCGACCTGGATGTGCTGCAGGCGCGAGGTCAGCGGGCCGTTCGGCACCTTGATGCTGAAGAACTCGAGGTGCTCCTCGTAGTACGCGCTCGCGATCGAGTACGCGCGCATCAGCGGCTTGCCGTCGACGACGATCCCGACCATCACGAAGTGGCCGCTCTCGAAGCGCAGGCTCGCGCCGCGCGTGCACGTGAACGTGAAGAGCGACTCGTTCCAGTGGTGAACGCTCAGGACCTTTTGTACGTCGTACGCCGCCATCGGTGTTCTTCTTGCCCGTCGATCGCGCCGCCGGCGACGCCGACCGCCGCGAGCATCACGCGACGGATCTCTGCGAGCCACGCGTCGCACTCGCTCGGCTGCATCAGGTCGGTGCCGAGGAAGCTCGACAGGGTGAATCGGTTGGAGAGATAGAAGTACCCGAGCGCCGCCAGCGTCAGGTAGACCTTCTTGACATCGAGGCCGCGCCTGAACACTCCCTGGCGCTCGCCCTCGGCCAGTATTGTCCCCAAAATCTCGATCACCGGCCGCGACAGCAGCTTGACCTTCACCGACTTGGTGATGTGCGCGCCGCGCATCAGGTTCTCGTTGCTGAGCAGCGCGACGAACTCCGGGTGCTCGAGGTAGTAGCGCCAGGTGAACGCGATCAGCTGCTCGAGCGCCTCGACCGGCCGGCGCGGGTCGAGCGCGAGCGCGCTCTCGGCGTCGCCGAGCTCGGCGTAGACGCTCTCGAGCACCTCGAGGTAGAGCGCCTCCTTGCTCTGGAAGTAGTAGTAGATCATGCGGTCGCTCGAGCGCGCGGCGCGCGAGATGCGCTCGATCCGCGCGCCGCTGTAGCCGTGGCGCATGAACTCGTTCCTCGCGGCGCGCAGGATGCGCCGCTGGGTCTGCACCGGGTCGCGGGCGGCGGGCATCGAACGGGCTTTGCAGCGAGAGCGCGGCATGTTAGATTGGCTCGTCAATGAAGTAAACACTTCATTCATCGTTCGCCGCAGAAGATGGAGCCACGGTTCGAGCGTCCCGCGTCGATCGCCCAGGCGACCCGCCTGCTGGCGGCGCGGCCGTGGGCAGTGCTCGCCGGCGGCACCGACCTCTACCCGGCGCACGTCGGCCGCGCTCTCGCGCTGCCGGTGCTCGACATCTCCGGCATCGCCGAGCTGCGCGGCGTGCGCCGCGACGCGAGCGGCTGGACGATCGGCGCGACGACGACGTGGAGCGACGTCGCCCGCGCCGAGCTGCCGCCGCTCTTCGCGGCGCTGCAGGCGGCGGCGCGCGAGGTCGGCGGCGTGCAGATCCAGAACGCCGGCACCGTCGCCGGCAACCTCTGCAACGCCTCGCCCGCCGCCGACGGCACGCCGGTGCTGCTCGCGATGGGCGCGCGCGTCGTCCTCGCAAGCTCGCGCGGCGTCCGCGAGCTCGCGGTCGACGAGTTCGTGCTCGGCAACCGGCGCACGGCGCGCGTCGACGACGAGCTCGTCGTCGCCGTGCGCATCCCGGCGTGGAGCGAGCGCGCGCGCTCGGCGTTCGCGAAGCTCGGCGGGCGGCGCTATCTCACGATCGCGGTGACGACCGTCGCCGTCGTCGTCGACGTCGATGGCGACGCCACCGTGTCGACGGGGGGCGTCGCCGTCGGCAGCTGCGCGCCCGCGGCGCGCCGCCTGCCGGCGCTCGCAGCGCGCCTCGTCGGTGCGCGCCTGGACGACGACGTCGGCGCACTCGTCGACGACGCCGAGCTCGCGCCGCTCGCGCCGATCGACGACGTTCGCGGCAGCGCCGCGTACCGCCTCGACGCGACGCGCACGCTGCTGCGCCGTGCGCTTTGCGGGCTCGCCGGCGCGGAGTCGCGATGACCGCGCGCGACCTGCCGGCGATCCAGGTCGTCCGCGTCGACGTCAACGGCGCGGCGCGCGAGCTCGCCGGCGATCCGGCACGGCGCCTCTCCGACGCGCTGCGCGACGAGCTCGGCCTCACCGGCACCAAGATCGGCTGCCACGCCGGCGACTGCGGCGCCTGCACGGTGCTGCTCGACGGCGAGCAGGTGTGCTCGTGCATCGTCGGCGTCGGCCAGTGCGAAGGCCGCGCCGTCACGACGGTCGAGGGTCTCGCCGCCGGCGGCGCGCTCGCGCCGCTGCAGCGCGCGTTCGTCGCCCACGGCGCCGCGCAGTGCGGCATCTGCACGCCGGGGATGCTGATGAGCGCATCGGCGCTGCTGCGCGCCAACCCGGCGCCGACCGAGGCCGAGGTGCGCGACGCGCTCGCCGGCGTGCTCTGCCGCTGCACCGGTTATCGCAAGATCGTCGAGGCGGTGCTCGCGGTCGCGCGCGGCGACGTCGTCGACGCTCCCGAGCCGGCCGCCGGCGCCGCGGTCGGCGCGCGAGTCGAGGCGCGCGACGCGCG